>JAZSAE010000023.1:0-1550 GCA_045601705.1 Clostridia bacterium
CGAAAAACGTATTGACCAAGCTTTGGACACTTTTATCAGTGGGGCGCAGTTAGTTAAAACTGTGTTGAAAGAACTTGACCAAGCCGAAGGTAAGGTTTACGAAATTGTGGATGATGTGGAAAAATTGATGGAGGAATAAAATGCTGAACACTTTACGCATTCAAAATCTAGCATTGATTCCTGCTGTTGAAATCAATTTTGGTTCGTCTTTTAATGTCTTAACAGGGGAAACCGGTGCTGGTAAATCAATTATTATTGGCAGTCTTAATTTTATTTTTGGTGATAAATTATCTGTTAATGCAATTCGTCATGGGGCAGAGTTTGCGCGTGTGACAGCAGTTTTCGATGAAACCATTATTGTTCGTACTTTGCATGCAAATGGTAAAAGTGAAATTCGTGTCAATGATGAACCGATGACTTTGAAGGGTTTACGTGAAGTCGCCAGTAACTTAATTGATATTCACGGACAGCACGACACAGAAAAATTATTAGATGCTAAAAATCATTTAAACATTTTAGATGCTTTTGCCAAAGTTGATTTGTCGGAATATCAAAAAGCGTTTACTCAACTACAAGTTTTACGTGAAGAGTTGGCAACTTATGGTGATAACCCCGAAGAACGTGCTCGTTTGCTGGATTTATATCAATATCAAATTAACGAAATTGAACGTGCACAGTTGTCGGTTGATGAAGAAGATAATTTAAACCAACGTGCGCTAGTTTTACGTAATGCTGAAAAATTAGCCGAAGGTCTGCAGCAAGTTACTGATAGTCTTACTGATGCTGACGGCGCTTTAACAATCGCGCAAAAACGTATTTTGGGTATTCAACAATATGATAGTAAGTTACAAGCATTAGCTGAACGTTTGAATGCAGCAAATAATGAAATTGGCGATGTGTTAATGGATTTGCGTGATTATGCCGATGGCACAGATTTTAGTGCTGATGCTTTGGAAAGTGTTTTTGACCGTTTGGACGAGATTAAAAATTTGAAGCGTAAATATGGTGCAACTATCGCTGATGTTTTAGCGTTTTATGAAAAGACACAGACTGAATACACACGTTTGTTGCAAGCTGGTGATACTATTCAAAAACTACAAACACAAATTGATAATCAGATAAAAGTTGTTGAGCAATTAGCCAGTGTTGTTACGGCGCAACGACAAGCAGCTGCTCGTGAATTGTCAGCACGTTTAATTGAACAACTCAAAGATTTAGGAATGGAACAAACGCAATTTGAAGTTCAGTTCTCGGCGATAACACCAAGACAAAACGGGGCAGATGCTGTGGAGTTTTTATTTTCGGCAAATGTTGGTCAACCTGTGCGTCCGTTGGCACAAATTATTTCGGGTGGTGAGATGAGTCGTTTAATGTTAGCTGTAAAAACTGTGGCTAATCCAACACCACAAAAAACTTTAGTATTTGATGAAATTGATACTGGTATCTCTGGGAAAATGGGTGTGGCATTAGCAGAAAAATTGAGTGCGTTATCACGTCATTCGCAAATAATTGTTGTAACTCATTTGGCATCGGTCGCTGCAATGGCTGAC
>JAZSAE010000024.1:0-2936 GCA_045601705.1 Clostridia bacterium
ATAAAAATGCAAGAATTTTTAACACATCACACCACCTCACCATATTATGACGTAGGACAACAACTTTTCACAAAAGAACGACGCGTCAGTTGTCCTAACATATATTGAAGGAGATAAAAAATGTTTGATGAAATCTTGAAAGGAACAAACTGCAACTGTCACGATTGTGGTTGCAAAGAAACTTCAAAACCAAAAAAATGCAGCACCAGTTGTGATGTATTATGGATTATCATTTTAGTTATGGTAGTTTTAAAAGGTGGTTTCTTTGGCTTAGATCTTTGCACATTGATTATTTTGTTTATTGTTTTCGGTAAAGATATTATGTGCAAATTCAACTGCAATCCATGTTGCTAAAATTAAATAAACCAGTTAAAGAGAAAGAACTCGATTAGAGTTCTTTTTTGTTATAATCAATTAACACATCCTGCGATTTAGTATAAGATTTTTTTATTAATAATTTTTTTCTTTTAAAACTTTTCATAATTGAATAAAAATCATCAAGTAATTCATTCCAATATAAATTAGGAACATAGTTTTCAGATTTAAAATTTTGAATACTATTTTCAACCCCCTTACACAATGCCCACGCAATCATTTGAGAAACACAATTTGCATTACTGGAACAATAAGCTATATTCTTAATTATTGTAGGCTTTATCTTCCAGAAATGTCCACGTGCAAGTATTTCAACACGGTGCTCACTTATTTCTCCTGAATAAGTATTTAATAAAGCACCAGAAATAATTTGAATACTTTCTGCTGTTGCCGTATTAACAGGCAAATTAGGAAAACAAGAATTTTTAACATCACGTGTTACCCCATTTAACGACCCTAACTTGTCTTTATGCAATAAAATTCCATTTAAATTTTGACTCTGTTCTTCTGTTAATACCCCACCTCTTTTTAAAGTTCCAAAATTCACACAGCCAATAACATCATCTCGTTTACTAACAATACGTACACTCGGAATTCGATTATAGAGAACATTTAGTGGAGCATACGATACTTCCAATGTTGCACGATTTATTGCATATACTTCATCTTCTCGATACCCAACAGATAATAATTTTTCATTTAAACAATTAATGATTTTTTGTAATTCTTTATTCCCTGCGCAAAAAGTAAAAAACGTTATACGTGACATATTTTGCTTAGCTTGTTCAATTTGAATTCGCTGATGATTTGCATCTACCAATAACAAAAAAATCGCATGTGCAATTTGCTCCACTGCCTGTTTAGACAATTCCCCATTCACAATCTCGCCCAAACCTTCAATCCGAGCATATTTAACACTCATAATATCAACATTGTTTAATGTATAATAGTTTTGCTTCGGCTCAAACATTAAATCTAAGTATTTTTCAACTTGCTTTGCAAAACTATTAGCATCTTGATTCCTAGTTGTACCATTACCTGATAAACATAATACAGTAGGTTTGCTAAATCGAAGGTTGCTAAAATTCAATAACTCCCAATTATATGGAGCATTTAAATTTCTTTTACCTATTTTACAAACAAAGTCGGAATTACTTAATTTCATATTTTATCTCTTATTATATAGAGTATAAATAATTAAAAACCAACAAACAAGTAGCAAATTAAAAAAAAGAGTTAAATAATAACTCTTTTCTCTAATAAATAATATGTAACCTTATTATTTTTTGATTTTTTGTAATTCTTTAATTAAAGCTTCTGGGGTATCAACAACGGTAAACAAATCTTCGGGTTTTATTTTATAAGGACTGCCACCTAAACCAGTTTTGGTAAAACCATTTTGGTTAATGAAGTTATAAAATTCAATTTGCTTATTAAAGAAACCGTCAAAATTATACAAGAACAATTTTGCATTGATTTCACCAGAACGTAACGCCTCAACACTTGCCCAGAACTCATACATCGTACCAATTCCACCTGGAACAAAGACAATCGCATCACTATTACGTGACATCGCATCTTGACGTTCACCGATAGTTTCTAAAACAACTACTTTATCAGTTGTCATTCCATTCAAATCGTCAATATAAGTTTTTGGTAAATATAAAGTATTTGGTTTTTTACGTTCGATATAGACTTGATGAATTGCAGCCAAAACACCAAAACGATTACCACCCCAAACCAATTCAATATCGTTATCGCAAAACAATTCACCGATACGACGCACGCATTCAGTAAATTTTGCATTTGTTGCTGGATTTGTTCCACCACATACACATACCTTCATTTTATTATCTCCCTAATACAAATAAATGATTTGCATAATCAATAATTGCATCTACTGTCCTTAGTTTTGCAATTTTCTTATTTTCTGCACCATCAAGTTCTGGCATCTGAATACCACGATTTACAACTTGAACTAACAAAGTTTCAAAACCTTGAATCATCAAATCGACCATTTCTTGTCCCACAGCTTTACGACGTAAGCGAGTAATAATACGTTCGGAGAAAGCCAACACACTGGCAACATTACGTAACAATCTTGCAGTGTCAGATAAAGAAGTTTCAAATGGCGTCATTTGTTTTTCTTGTTCAGCCAACAAGATTTCTTGAATCGCATCCCAATCAATATCTAAGCCTACTAAAGTTGCCGTAGCGAAATCCAAACTCCCCCACAAATCAGCAAAAGCTTTTACTTCACTTTTGACTTTTTCTTCAAACTGCGAGTCAACTTCGTTTTGCTCCTCAGCCGTCGATACTGTTTCGTTTTCAACAGCATTGTGCTTTTTCATACGACCTTGATAAAATTCTAAGTTCGACGCATAAAAGTCGTTGTAACTAGACAATAAATCTTCAGCCACAGGAATTTCCACCTTGTTGCCCACTTGATAACCATTCACGTAATTTATCTTCAACACAAATTTAATTATATGTGTTTGACGGAATTCCGTCAAACATTATAATTGAATCATTATGATTTATTTAGATAATGCAGCCACCAC
>JAZSAE010000025.1:0-2209 GCA_045601705.1 Clostridia bacterium
TTCCAAATGTTGCATATCAACAAAAATACCACGTTTATTTGTTGCTAAATCCATCAATGCACCAATATATTCTGGTGGCGTCCACATTTTTAAAGTTACAATTGGTTCTTCATAGTAATCAATTTCAGCAGGTTTTGGTAAGTTGCTAGGATTAGAAACATTCAACGTACGACCGTCCACAGTATGGACAATGTAACTAACACTTGGTGCTGTTGTAATAATATCTAAATTAAATTCGCGTTCCAAACGTTCTGTAATAATTTCCATATGCAAAAGTCCAAGAAAACCAACACGGAAACCAAAGCCTAAAGCTGTACTGGTTTCTTTGGTAAATTCCAAACTAGCATCATTAAGTTTTAATTTTTCCAAAGCATCTTTTAATTCACCATATTTATCACCAGCGATTGGATAAATACCAGTAAACACCACTGGTAAAACTTCTTTATAACCTGGCAAAGCAACACAAGGTGTTTCTGCCGATGTAATCGTATCACCAATCTTAATTTCACTAACAGCTTTAATACTAGCACAAAGATAACCAACATCACCTGCGCTAAGTTCATCACAAGGTGTTTGCTTCGGTGTAAAGAAACCAACTTCGGTGACTTCAAATTCCTTATTCGCTGCCAACATTTTGATTTTGTCGCCAACTTTAACTTTGCCATCAAACAAACGCACCAAACAAACAGCGCCTAAGAAATTATTATAATAACAATCGAACAAAAGTGCTTTTAAAGGTTGATTAACGTCGCCTGTCGGTGCCGGCAGTAATTCGATAACTTGTTCTAAGACTTGGTCAATGTTAGTTCCGTTTTTCGCCGAAATTGCCGGTGCCAAACCAGACGGAACGCCAATGACTTGTTCGATTTCGGTACGGACAGCTTCAACATTCGCGGCAGGTAAATCAATTTTGTTAATAACTGGTAAAATTTCCAAATGATTATCAATCGCAAGATAAGCATTGGACAATGTTTGCGCTTCGACACCTTGTGTCGCATCCACAATCAAAATTGCGCCTTCACACGCAGCCAAAGAACGAGAAACTTCGTACGTAAAGTCAACGTGCCCTGGAGTATCAATCAAGTTTAAAACATATTCTTCGCCTTTGTATTGATATAACATTCGAGTTGGTGTTAACTTAATTGTAATACCACGTTCACGTTCCAATTCCATACTGTCCAAAAGTTGAGCTTCCATATCACGCTTTGCCACTGTATTTGTGATTTCAAGTAAACGGTCAGCCAAAGTCGACTTGCCGTGGTCAATATGAGCAACGATACAAAAGTTACGAATGTGTTTCACATATATATATTAACGTTTTTTTTCAGTCAATGCAATGTAAAGATTATAGTAACCAATTTCGCCTGTTGTTGTAAATAATTGCCATAACATATCTTTCAGTTCCATAATCTTATTATTTACTGTAAACTAGCAATGTATGCGTGAAACATTTGTCGAAGTTGGTATCATTGTTAAAATAGTCCGCAGTGGCGACTATGATGCTCGATTAGCCATTTTCACAGGCAAAGGTTTACAATGGCGTACAATTAAAGGCGTATTTCGTCCTAAAGCCAAATTTGCAGCTTCTTGTGGTTTATTTACCGTAGCAGAATTTACAATTTCAGGACAATCAATAACAGGTATCAATGTTTTAGTTGCACCCTATACATTAGCCAAAGATATTCATCGCTATTATTTAGCATCTAGCTTTGCTGACGCCTTATTGCGTTTAGATTTTGTAGAACAAGCACCACAAGCTTTAATCAATGCCGTTAACGCATTTACAGCGCTAGGAACGACTGAAGAAAGTTGTTATCCAATTTTTTTAGATTTTTATTGTAACGGTTTAGAAATACTTGGCTATCACATTGAGTTAGAATATGACCGTGCAAATTTAACACACAGCCAAGCCAAAAAATTGGTTTTACAAACGATTGAAGCATACCGTAACCACGTTGATTACGAAATCCAATTTTGTGAAAAGTTATATCTCGACGTTTGACATTACATATTGAAATGCTTCCAAAAATCCATATTTGTTACCTGTATCAAAACGTTTGGCTTTTGTTACAATAATGTTTTTGCGTGGAATTTTATTTAAACCTTCCACAATATCATCACCTAAATTTTGGCAAAAACCTGCTGGCAATAAATAACGTCCAACTGCCACTAAATTACTGGTTGGTTTTTGTGGTTTTTCGATAATTTG
>JAZSAE010000026.1:0-18558 GCA_045601705.1 Clostridia bacterium
TTGACTACAACCAGCAATATTGACAGTACAACAACTCCATTAATTTATCCATTGTTAGGAACAAACTATGCTCAAGTTACCCGTGTTAATGAAAGTGGTATTACTGTAGTCAATCCGGTTCTTGCGAAAGGTTTGGTTTACAATGGTTTGGAACAAAATTTAATTACTACTGCAGCTTACTTGAAAATGACTAATGGCACAACATTGGCTGGTTCTAAAGGTGCTGTTACCTATATTATTAGTAGTAGTTCAACATCAATAGATAAAAACGGTACAACCAAAAACGGTCAAGCGTATGCGATGAGTAATGTTAAAGAATTGCATACTGGAACATATTACATCTGGGCTCAATTTGCGCAGGGGGATAGCCATACTGCAATGGGGCCATATTATGTTGGTTCTGTGTCAATTGCTCAAGCAACACACGAAAACATAGGTTTAAGTAATTTAAAATTTACCACAAATACTTACGATGGCGAAGAACATGCTTTAATTGATACAACAGTAAAACAAACATTTATAAATGGTGGTAAAATATTAAATACTGATGATTACGCAAAAATTGAATATGCTTATTCAAACAATTCCGAAGGTCTTGAAGGTGGAACTGTTTGGTGTGAAGAAGCAAATCTTAACCAATTTAAAGGGCGTGATGCTGGTAAATATTATATTTGGTTGCGTGTAACTGGTAAGGTTAATGATGTTACTAAAGTTAAGGATGTGGTTGATTTTATTAAGTGTTATTCAATTGATGAATATGCTTTAATTGAACGTGCTACGTTAACAAACGATAATATTGAAGGTGTTTTATTACATAGAGATTTAGTATATATTGCTCAAACTCAACAATTAGCTTCAATTCCTGATAAATTAAAATTAATCTTATCTGAAACTGAAACTGATTTAAATAATAGCACATATAACAATGACTTAAGTATTAACTGGGGTATTGGTGAGAATAGTGAAATTGCACCAACTAATTGGTATACTTCGATTAATAGTATTCAAGCTACAGATCATGATGATTACTATTTGTGGATTTGGATTCCTGAAAGCAAGAATATTAATGAGTATAAAGTTTGTTTTGATGTAATTACAATTGATAAAGCGACATTGTGTTTTATTCAAGAGCCTGGAATTTACACTGATTTAGTTTATAATGGTAATTACCAAAATTTATTGTCATCTGCTCCAATAATTAAATACTATGCATATGGAAAACATTATGATCCAGATGTTAGATACTATGATGCAAATGGTGTTTATGCTGAATATCGTAATAAAACAACTGGTTCTGTTTGGTCGAGTAATTTATTGGATATGCAAGGTTTGAATGCAGTTACTTACGAAGTTCTCTACCGTGTACCTGAAGCAGCTAATTGGAAAAGTGTTGAATCTGAAATTTATATTGCTATTAAGCCAGTAGATGCAAGTACGGAAAATGTTGCTTTAGTTGAAGCACCTAGGGCATACGTAGATTTAGCGTATAATGAAAAAGAACAAGATTTGGTTTTCTTTGGACTTTTATCAGATAATTTACCTGTTGCTGGTCGTGGTGCTGCTTTAGAAGGTTGTCAAATTGTCTTCTATTATGCTGATGATGAAAGAGAAACTCAATATAAATATTATTATGACGTTGTTACTAAGAAGTATGATTGGGATTGGGAAGGAAACGGTAAATTACCTGGTCGTGTAAACGTTGGTAATTATCACATAAGATATTTCATAACTGATTCAAAAACAGAAAATTTTAAAGCTTCAGCAGTAAGTGATTTGTATATTAGAATTGAACGTCGTGAAGTTTATTGGGAAGTTAGACCTGAAGCAAATTATGGTTTAAAATTTACAAACAATCAACAATCAATTATCGTTGCTGGTAAATTAAATGTAGGTGAAACTAACCCATGTTCTGCTAAAGGGGTATATATTAAATATACACTTGACGATCCAAATGTACCTAATCGTTATTGGCAAGATGATATTCCAGTTGTTAATCAACCAGATCTTTGGTACGTTTGGTATCGAATTGAAGTTGATGAAAATAATATTTTTGTTGGTGCTGAAAATAATGATCCAGCAATGGGCGAGATGATTGTTGTTTTAATTGAACGCCATGTACTTGCGATTCGTGATTTACCAAGACCTTACGAAACTATTCAATATACTGCAGAAGAACAAAGTTTAATTGAGTATTATTTCCTTTCGACAGATGATGTCCGTGAATTAGGTGAAAATGCACCATATTTTGAATATAGTTTCAGCAAATACGCAAGTGATGAAGAATGGGTAAGAACAATTAAAGCTAAAGATGTTGGTGAATATACAATCTATTATCGATTGAATTATAATGATAACTTATTTGAATTCCGTGGTGATAATGATGGTCGTGAAGAACCAATGGAACTTATTGTTGAAATAAAACCGGTCAAATTAAATCCTGATTCAATTCATGCTGTGTATATTGATGATGAAAATGGTGGTTATTTAACCTATGAGACTGATCAATATGGGATGCTTGATCCAGAAACTGAAGAATGGGAATATTATCCAATGTATTCAGATGTTTTACTAGAAGAATTAGAAGGATACATGCAGTATTTCTACCGTAAGGGAGATCAATATACTCAAGACGTTGGTTGGTTGCCATGGGGTGAAGGTGCAAATGTGAAAGATTTAGGTATTGGTTCGTACCAATTTATGGTAAGAATTGTTGGTGGTGATGGTGCAAATTTTGAAGATTACGCTCAAAATGGTTATTCAAAAGCATTTAATACATACACAAATACAGAAGACCGTGTAATTGAAGTTATTATGAAAGATTACAATACACCGGCTTATGTTCGTGCATGGATTGACTTTACAACTACAATGACTTATGAAGAAGCTGAATTTAAATTTGAGGGGTGGGTTGATAAAAATGGTCGATTGGAAATTCCATTCTACGAAGTTAATTCAACTGGTCGTTATAACGGAGCTGTTATTCGTATGCAAACACTTAACGCAAGTTACTATTATATGAGTCAGGATGCGTTGTCAAAAGAAAGTAAATCTCAAATTGAATTGAAGGCTTCTGAAGTAAAGAATGCAATTAAGTCATTTAATACAGGTTTAATTAATCCTTATATGACTGTTTATTTTTATGAAGTATATCGTATTCAATACGATGCGAATGGCGGTATTGGCGATAACCTATCTGAAGGATGGAAGTGGCATAAGATTGATTACTTGTTAGCTGAAAATAAATTCTCAAAAACTGAAAACGGTGAAGTTTTAGTTGCAAACGGCTGGAATACTTCGAAAGCTGGAAATGGAACTAATTATAGCAGTGGTGCTATGTATTATCGTGATGATGCCTCTCAAATTTTCTATGCAAAATTCTTTGCAAGTGGGGATAATTACTATACCATTAAATGGATTATTGATAATGGTTCAAAACGTTATGCGTTATCGCGTGACTTTGGTGTCTGGTTTGACACAGCAAATGAGCAATATCAATCTCGCGATACTGGAATTTTAGTTGCTGAAGGTGAATTGATTACATTACCACAAATTCAAGTTGATGAAAATGGTAAATCATTATCTGGTATTTTCGGTGGATATATTTTGGGTTGGTATACAGAAGAAGAAAATATTCCATATTCAATCGGTATGACTGCAACACGTAACGTTACTTTTGTGGCTGAATTGAATTATGACCTTAACTCGTATGTCCAATGTAAATTTATTGATGAAGAAAACGAAGAAATTCACGATTCAGGTTTAATTGCGAATGGTGCACAAGCTTATATGGCATTATCAGGTATGGATATTAACTTGATTAACGATTATCGTGAGGGCTATGAAGATTGGGTAGAGCAATATGGTTTCGAATACTTAGATAGTTCAAATACACCTGATGGCGTTCTTCAATTCAATTTGGGTGTTAAAGAAGTAGTTGATAGCGAAACTAAGAAAGAAAATCAAATTACTTGGGATGATTATATTTCAATGTTCGTCATTCTTGGTCTAGGTGTAGCAACAACAGTTATTTCATTGAGTGTTTACATTATTATGCGAAAAAAACACAAACGTGCAATTTAAAATTAAATCAAACAAATTCTTTAATAAATTAGTGTTTGACAAAATGCGCGCAAACAGTTATAATCATAAAATATGATAACACAGAAAACTTTTTTTGCGGACAAACAAAATACTAAACGTGAGTGGGTATTAGTAGATGCTACTGGATTACCTGTTGGTCGTCTTTGTAGTCGTGTTGCGTTGATTTTGCGTGGTAAACACAAACCAACTTATACACCACATTATGATGCGGGAGATTATGTCGTTATTGTTAATGCTTCAAAAGCAATTTTTACTGGCAAGAAAATGACAGATAAATATTATTTCCGTTATAGTGGTTATGTTGGTGGTGATAAATACACACAAGCCAAAGAGGCAATGCATAAAAACCCAGCATGGGTAATTGAACATGCTATTAAAGGTATGTTGCCAAAAAATTCATTAGGTCGTGATATGTTCAAAAAATTAAAAGTTTATAATGAAGCTGAACATCCACATGAAGCACAACAACCACGTAAAATTGATATTAAAGGGAAGGCAAATTAATTATGGCAGTGAAGAAAAATGCAGTAGCACAAACTTTAGGTACAGGACGTCGTAAATCTAGTGTTGCACGCGTTCGTTTAGTTAAAGGTGCTGGTAAAGTAGTTATTAATGGCAAACCACTAGAAGAATATTTTGGTGATGGGTTTATGCGTTTAACTGTTAACCAACCATTTGCTTTATTAGATTTGAATACTTTTGATGCAATTGTTAATGTTAATGGTGGAGGTTTAACTGGTCAGGCTGGTGCAATTCGTCATGGTATTGCACGTGCTTTGGTTAAAGAAGATGCTAACTTTAAAGCTGAATTGAAAAAAGCTGGTTTCTTAACTCGTGATCCACGTATGAAAGAACGTAAGAAATATGGTTTGAAAGGTGCACGTCGTGCTCCACAATTCTCGAAAAGATAAGTTGCCATTTCTTTTACATTTAGGTATAATAATTTGTGCCTATTGAAATTATTGCGAATTTTAACAATGATTGCCTCAGACTTTATAAACGTGGTCTGGGCATCATTTTTAATGAAGAGATTGATGACGATTTAAGAAAAAAAATTAAAAAAGTTTTAACAGAGCAAGAACAAAAGAAAATAGCAGTAGTTGCAGCATCTGGCGAAACAGAAGAAAGGTTAGCTTGTGAAAAATCAATTTTGTATGATATTGGCTTTTCAGATTTAGTTTATATTCAACCAACAGTGGCTTTGGCTTCTTATTTTGGATATCCGTTTACAGAACAAGTGCCTGTTATGTCGGTTGTTATTGGTGAAAATTCTACTGATTTAGCTATTATTATGGGGAAAAAAATTTTATATAGTGGAATTTTAGATGTTGGTACTGACTCTTGTATAAATGCAATTATTGAATTAGTTCAAAAAAAATTTAGTATAGAAATCAGTTATGAAACAGGTTATGGAATTTTTCAAGATGTAGCATCTCTTTTAAAGAATGATACACGTTATGTGAAGTTTCCTGATTTTATTTTAAAAGCAGAACAAGTTCGTGAGGTAATATATCCAATTTATGCACAAATTATAGGTGCTATTAATCATTTATTGCCACAAACTAGTGCTGATGTTATGCGACAAATTATCAATACAGGAGTCGTTTTTGGTGGTGTTGGTGCAGGAATTCGGGGTTTATCAGAAGCTGTATATTGGAGTTTGCAATTACAGTCAATGATTGCTTCGGATGAAGAAAATGCAACTTTGTTAGGAGCTGGTTATTTATTGGAAAAACCACAATTATTTCTAAATTTAACGAGTCACGCATAAATTTAAATGTGCGTTTGTTTATTCATCCGTTGTTTATTTTAACCGCAGTTGTTGCGGTTTTTTTTACAGTTGTCGATTTTTTTGTCGCTTTAACTATTGCAGTGATTTTGCATGAAGCAGCACACGCACTTATTGCAAGAAAAATAGGAGCAATTGTTTCACATATAACTCTAGCACCTTTTGGGGGAACACTTAAAATGAAAACAACAGTTTTAACAAAAGAGCAGAAGCGTTTGATTTATTTGGCTGGTCCACTTGCTAGTTTATTGTTTAGTATGTTATTTGGCGTCGTAGTTTGGATTTGGCCAGTAATATTTAATTATCTAGAATATTTAGTCGTTGCAAATTTTTTAGTTGGTATTATCAATTTAATTCCTATCTATCCATTAGACGGTGGAAAAGTTTTATCACTTTATTTACCAACTAAATTTATTGTTATTTTCTCAAATTTATTTTTTGTTGGAATCTTGTTGTTTGGTATTGTTACTTTCCGTTGGTGGTGGATTTTTTTTGCTGTGATTATGCTAATTCAAATTAACTGGGATTTCAAACAATCATTGTATTACGACAAGTTTAGTTTTGTTGGTAAAATTAAAACTGGAAAATTTGTGCGTTGTGCAGTTATATTAAAAATGTCACTTTGGTCAATTTATCGTCTAGTTGATCCCAAAAACCCAACAGAATTTATTATTACCGATTATAATTATAAAATTTTTTATGAAAAAGACTTAGAGCAATGGTTACTTAAATACGATAACTTTACAACTCTGGAACACTGTCTTTAATTTATATCTTTCTTGCTTTTAATTTTTTGTAATTCAAAACGATATTTTTGTTTAACATTTGGATATTTGATATGGTCAACTTCTGAACAAAACATATCATAAGGTCTTATGTATAAACCTGTATCGCCGTATAAAGCACGATATACAACATATTTTTCACGAGTTTCACTGTGAATAGCAATATCTTCAACTAAATACAAATCACCTTTAAAATGTTTGTAAATTGATTTTATTTTTACTTCGTTCAATGTTAATTTCTCCTTAAACAAAAAGATGTATAAACATTTATAACGGTTTAATGGTGGCGATGGCTGGAATCGAACCAGCGATACCCGGGGTATGAACTCGGTGCATTAACCGCTGTGCTACATCGCCGTATTAGTATAATACCAAATAATTTTAAATAACGCAAGATATTTATGGTTGCTTTTTTGCGATAAATAATGTATTATACTTTTATATCTTTTTCCTGCATCTTTTTGTGCAGGCGTTAGACCATAAAAGGAGGTAAACATGGAAAGCAAAAAGTCATACGAATGTATGGTTGTTGTGGACGCAAAACTTAATGAAGCAAAGCGCGATGAATTAATTGGCCGTTTCAAAAAAATGGCAGGTGAAGAAACAACAGTAGAAAAAATGGGCCAAAAGAAATATGGATTCTATTATTTGTTAAATTTTAGTGCAACTTCTGATGTTCCAGCAAAAATGACAGCATTGATGAATATTACCGAAGGTGTTGACCGTTATTTATTCATTGCTAAAACTGATATTATGTTGGCACAAGACGTAATCCGCAAACAAAATCGTGCTAAGGCTCGTGAAGAATATTTAGCGAAAAAAGAATTGCGCGAAAAAGAATCCAAAGAAGTTAAAGAAGGAGAATAATTTACCATGAATAAAGTTTTTTTAATTGGTAATTTAACACGTGATCCAGAATTGACTACAGTAGGTGCTAATAACGCTAGTGTATGTAAATTCGGTATCGCAGTTAATCGTCGTGTTGGAGGTAACCAAGAAACTGATTTCTACAATATTACAGCTTGGAGAATGTTAGGCGAAAATTGTGCTAAGTTCATTAAGAAAGGTAGTAAAGTAGCAATTAGTGGTGATATCCAAATTCGTAATTACGAAGATAAAGAAGGAAACAAACGTACTTCTGTTGAAGTTACTGCGGATGGTGTAGAATTCTTAGATCGTAAAGGTGATAATTCAAGCAATTCTTATGATCAAACTAATAATGTTGAAATGAAACCAATTGCTGATGATTCATTGCCATTTTAATTAAAAGGAGAAGTTATGGGAGAAAATTTATCAACACGTGAAGTTATTGAAGAATTGAGTCGCCAAGAAAACAAGGCGAAAAGAAATTCCGGGGAAGCTGTTGAAGAACGTAAAGAAAAACGCGCACCTCGTCAAAAACGCCGTATTTGTGCATTCTGCATGGAAAAAGATGAAGCAAAACGCCCATTGTATATTGATTACAAAGATCCTCGTTTGAAGAAATATATTTCAGAAGGTGGAAAAATCTTCCCACGTCGTCAAACAGGTTTGTGTGCTGCTCATCAACGTGAATTAGCTCGTGCAGTTAAAGTTGCTAAATCTATGGGTTTATTATAAGTCTTAGTTTTGGCTTATAACAGTATTAAAAAATAGCGCATATATAAAGACGTGCGCTATTTTTTTGTTGGTATTGGTGGAGTCTCTATGTCAGCTTTGGCCAAATTACTCTGGCATGAAGGCTTTGCAGTTGTTGGTAGTGATGCCGTAGAATCTGTAAATACCAAAGAATTATCTAAAATAGGAATTCGTGTTTATATTGGGCATAGTGTATCTAATATTGAACAAGAAAAAGTAGATTGCTTAGTGATTAACGGCGCAATTGTTGACGATAATCCAGAATTATTGTACGCACAAAAAAATGGATTAAAAGTGGTTTATCGTGAAGATTTATTAGCACAAATTGCAAGCAAATACCAAAATGTAATTGCCGTGGCTGGATGTCATGGTAAAAGTTCTACTACAGCGTTAACTGGTTTAATTTTTCGAAATGCAGGCTGTCAGCCAACTATACATAATGGAGTACAAGATAATTTGCATCTTGGCGGAAAACAGTGGTTTATAACAGAAGCATGTGAGTTTCGTAAAAGTTTTCTTAAATTAAAACCACAAATAGCAATTATCACTAATGTTGATGCTGATCATTTAGATTGTTATCGAGATTTAACAGAAATAAAAAAAAGTTTTGCACGGTTTGCCACACAAAGTGAAATTTTAATTAAAAATGCTAGCGATAAAAATAGTTTGCATCTAAATGGAAAAAAGCGAACAATTACTTTCGGTATTGATAAAGGAGATGTTCATACTAAAAAACTACGTAAATCGGTTGGTGGTGGATATAATTTTGATTTAGTTATTGATTCTCGTATTTTTGGGGTTGTTTATCAAATTCCTCGTGTTCAAGTCAATGTTCCAGGAATTCATAACGTGCTTAACGTCTTGGCTGCGATTACGTGCGCTTTAGTATGTAAAATTGACTTATCTTCTGTAATTGATGGTGTCGGTCAATTTAAAGGTATTGCTCGTCGTTTTCAACACTTTGCTCATATTGGTAAAACTTCAGTAATTCTTGACTATGCACATCATCCACGTGAACTTTTTACAACTATACAAACAGCAAATTGTTTGTATCATAAATATTTATTGGTTTTTCAACCACATACTTATACTCGTACCATTTCTTTGTGGAATGATTTTTTAGAAGTCTTTCGGAAAATTCCTAATTTGATTTTTTATAAAACTTATGCTGCTCGTGGTAAGCCAATTATTGGTGGTCGAGCTTTAGATTTAAGTCGTGCGTTGAAAGCACCATATTTTACAAATACACGACAAGTATTAGCATATCTACGAAAAAATGCATCTGATTATGATGCAATAATTTTGTGTGGAGCAGGTGATGTTGTTAACGGCGAATTTTTACAGAATGCGTCTTTTGTAACATTTGATTGACAAGTCAATCATAACGTGATAAGATAATTTCTATTATGAAAGAAAATATTCATCCTAATTATCACGAAACCGAATTTGAATGTGCATGCGGTAATAAATTTACTTGTGGAACTACCAAGGAAGGTAATCTTGTAAAAATTGATATTTGTTCAAAATGTCACCCTTTCTATACTGGTAAACAAAAAATTGTTGATACTGCTGGTCGTGTTGACAAATTCAACAAACGTTATGCTAACAAAAAATGAAATTAGCACAGTTAATTGCACAAACTGGTGAGCAAGAAGCGACAATACAAGTCTTGTGTCATTTGTTAGAAGCAGAACGTACTAATGTTTTTTTAGTAAAAGATATTAGTGAAGAAATCGCACAACAAGCGATGAAAATAATTGAAGAATACAAAAAAGGTACTCCTTTGGCATATTTGCTGGGGAGTACATATTTTTATAACCGTAAGTTTATTGTAACAAGTGATGTCCTGGTTCCACGGCATGATACAGAGATTTTAGTAGAGCTTGCTGAAAAAAAGATTATTGCCGATTCTATTATTGGTTTTGAACATACTTATAAAGTTTTAGATTTATGCTGTGGTTCCGGTATTATTGGAATTTCGTTAGCATATCTTTGTGATTGGTTACAACAACGTCATAAAGACCTGAGGTACGAAATTACAGCTGTAGATTTAAGTCCAGAAGCTTTAGATGTAGCGACTAAGAACGCAGCATTGCATAATGTAGATATCAATTTTGTTCATAGTAACTTACTAGACGATGTTAATGCAAAATATGATGTTATTGTGTGTAATCCACCTTATGTGCGTACAATGGATATTGGCGTTGAAGATGTATTAACATTAAAAGAACCACGTATGGCTTTGGATGGTGGACTTGATGGTTTGTTTTTTTATCGTCGTATTTTATCAACAGTACAAAAAAACTTGCAACCAAACGGAATGATTATGTTTGAAATTGGTTATGATCAAGCTAAGGATATTCAAGAAATTGCAAATAAATTAGGGTACCGTGATATACACGTGTATAAAGATTTGGCAAAAAGAGATAGAGTGGTTACAATAAGGGTATAATGTTTGAAGAAGTAAAAGTTTTAGAAGAAAAATATAAGCAGTTGTTAGAGCAGTTAACCCTGCCGGAAATTTTTAATGATTTTGCACGATATACTGAAATTTCAAAAGAAGTTTCTAAAATGACGCCGACTATTGATGCTTATCGCAAGTATCAAAAGCTTATTAAAGATATTGCCACAGCGCAAGAAATTTCAGATCCAGAATTGGCTGAATTAGCAAAAGAAGAAATTGCACAAAATCAAATTTTATTAGAACAAACTACACAAGAACTACAAGCATTATTGATGCCAAAAGATGAACGTGATGATGCTAATGTTATCATTGAAATTCGTCCAGCAGCTGGTGGCGACGAAGCTTGCTTATTTGCTGCTGTTTTATTACGTATGTATTCTTTATATGCGACTTCATTGGGATTTAAAATTGAAATAACCGATATTGAGGAAAATGGTATTGGTGGAGTTAAAACGGTAACTTTTCTCGTAAAAGGCGAAGGTGCTTTTTCTAAGTTTAAATTTGAGAGTGGTGTCCATCGTGTTCAGCGTGTGCCTGAAACTGAATCACAAGGTCGTGTACATACTTCAACGGCAACAGTAGCCGTTTTACCAGAGGCTACTACCGTTGATTTTCAAGTTGATGAAAAAGATTTGCGTATTGATGTTTATCGTGCGTCTGGAGCTGGTGGACAACATATTAATAAAACTGAAAGTGCAATTCGTATTACTCATATACCAACAAATACGGTAGTAACTTGTCAGGATGGGCGCAGTCAGTTAGCAAATCGTGAAAAGGCAATGACGGTTTTAGTGTCTAAATTAGCACATTATTATCAAAGTTTAGAAGATGAAAAATATGCGTCAACACGCCATGAGCAAGTTGGTACAGGCGATCGCAGTGAACGTATTCGAACATACAATTATCCACAGGGAAGAGTTACAGACCATCGCATTAACCGTACTGAGTACAACTTAACGAGATTTGTGGATGGTGAAATCACAGATATGGTTGAGGCGTTACGTACTGCTGAAATTAAATCACAAACAGAATTAAAATAAAGGAACGAATTATATTGTGGAAAACGTAGGTAAGTTATTGCGTAGTTATGGTCAATATGGTGTTAAATCAGCAGGTGCAATTGGTCATAATACTGTAATAAGTGCGTTAAGGCAATTTAATGAATTTTTAAAAAATAAAAACACGCCATTAAATTGACGTGTTTTTTATGATTACAATTTGATTTAAATTTTTGTTGCAATTTCTTTTTCAAATTCTTTTACGAAATTGACAAAAGTTGATACATCTTTGAATTGACGATATACTGCAGCAAAACGGATGTAAGCAACTTCATCAATCTTTTTCAATTCTTCCATGACCATATCACCGATGACGCTGCTGGCAATTTCTTGTTGGTCGCCCATTGTTGTGCTGGCAATTTGCATTTCAATACTTTCAACAATGTTGTCAATTTGTTTCATTGAAACAGGGCGCTTTGCTGTTGCCGCAATAATACTGTTTTTAATTTTTTGTGAATCAAATGATTGACGACTTCCATCGTTCTTTATTACCAATAAAGAAACACGTTCAATTGTTTCATAACTAGTAAAGCGTTTACTACATTTTAAACATTCACGACGACGGCGAATTGAATTTGAATTATCATTAGTACGACTATCTACAACCTTATTATCACGTGAACCACAATTTGGACATCTCATAATTTTTGCTCCTTTGTTTTTTATTCTGTTTTAGTTTATCATTTTTCGGTTTCGTATGACAAGCAACATTTTAAACGACCACAGATGCCGTTAATTTTTTCTGGAGTTAAAGATAAATTTTGTTGCTTTGCCATCTTGATGGAAACGTCAGGGTAACTGTGGCAAAAACGTTTACAACAACATTCTTGACCACAAGTTCCTAATGCACCAATTTCTTTTACTTCATCACGAGCACCAATTTGATGTAATTCAATACGAGTACGTAAAGCACTGGCTAAACTGCGAACTAATTCACGGAAGTCAATACGTTGTTCAGCCGAGAAATCTATCACAACCTTGCTAGCATCAAAAGTATAATAAGCCGACATAATATGCATATCAAGTTTCATTTGTTCGACCATTACTATTGCTTTCTCTTTTGCAAATTCTGCCGACTTTAAGAGTAGGTTGATTTGACTTTGGTCTTTATTATTTGCACGACGAAAAATCTGTGCGTGGTTTGGTTCATGGCTTTTTTTTGCGACACCTTCATTGGCAACCACACCCCATTCAGCACCTGTATCAGTTTCTACAATGACATATTCATTTGGTTTTAAATCGTTAATTTCGCTATCAAATTTAGTGGTTTGAGTTTTATTAAACACTCTGACATGATAAGTTTTCATATTTCATTATAACACTGCGTTGTATTCAATGCAAACGCAGTTTGGGAATAAAGTTTCAATACGTTCTACAATTTCTTTAGTTAAGTCAGAACTTGTGTGAATAAAGATTTGCCGTGGAGCAACTTCAATTAATGCGTTGACAATGTCTTCATCGTTTTGGGGTAGTGGTTGTAACTTTTGGTCGCAAATTGTGGCTTTATGATTTATCGCTAGAATATGAGCTTCTGGTAAACGATAATCCATATGAAGGATTAAAAATCGCAACAATTCGTCGAACAGTACTTTCTGCGAAAGATGAACATAATTTTCGTTGACTAATTGAATTACTTCGTCCCAGCGAATTTTAAGCTTTGATAAACCAAAGTCATATAATGAATCTAGTAAAATTTCATTTGTTATTTTAAACAATGTTCCTGCAATAATTGTATCTGCTTTTTTGTCATAGTTGAGTAAAATTTTAATTAAAGTTTTGTTTTTAATTTTTAGTTTAGAAAGCAAATAAAAACTTTTCATTGTAGTCACGATTTGTGAGACGATACAGTCAAATAAACGAAATTGATTGATATTAGATTTTAAGTTTAATACATATCGATTATTACTTTGTGTAAGTTTGCTGTTAAATTTTTCAGCTAAGTATTTCAAGCAAAAAAGAAAACGTTCATCAGTAGAAATCTTCATAAACATAGTTTATGTAAATGTTTTAAGTTTTAGTAAACGATGGCTGCCTTTTTTGCTATTTGATTTATTTAAAGTTCGTGATATAATATTTGATATGGACAAAATTTTAAATCATACTGCTGCGCACGTTTTAGCGTATGCTGTAAAAAACATTTACCCAAACACGAAATTAGCAATTGGGCCAGCAACCGATTCAGGTTTTTATTATGATTTTGATTTCGCAACACCAATCAAAGATGAAGACTTGGTAAAAATTGAAGCTGAAATGAATCGTATCATTAAGGAAAACTTTAAGGTTGAGCGTAAGGAAGTTACACGTACTGAAGCTTCACGTATTATCAACAAGAATAAAGAAATTTACAAAGCTGAATTATTGCAAGATATTCCAAGAGGACAAACAATTACAATGTACACAATTGGTAACTTTACTGATTTGTGTGCAGGACCACACGTTGAATATGTCAAAAAAATCAAAGCATTCAAGTTAACTCAAATTACGGGTGCATACTGGCGTGGTGATGAAAAGAACAAGATGTTGACTCGTATTTATGGTGTTGCTTTTGCAAGTAAGAGCGAATTAGAAGCTTATAATGTTTGGCAAGAAGAAGTTAAGAAACGTGACCACAATAAAATCTGCCGCGAATTAGGCTATTATGTTTCATCAGAATTAGTTGGTCAAGGTTTGCCTTTGTTTACTCCTGCAGGTACAACTATCTTACGTACAATGCAACGCTTCGTGGAAGATGAAGAAATTCGTCGTGGTTATTTACACGTTAAAACTCCATCTTTTGCAAAGAGCGATATGTACAAGGTTAGTGGACACTGGCAACATTACAAAGACTCTATGTTCTTGATTGGTGACGAAGTTTTGGATGAAAGTTTAATGGCATTACGTCCTATGACTTGTCCAATGCACATTTTGTTGTATCGTAGTGAATTACGTTCTTACAAAGATTTACCAATTCGTTATGCTGAAACGGCAAAGCAATTCCGTAATGAAAATAGTGGAGAAATGCACGGCTTAATCCGTTTACGTGAATATACTTTGAGTGATGGACATATCATTGTTCGTCCAGACCAAATTCAACAAGTTGTTGATGAATGTATGGAATTAACCAACTACTTCTTGGGTGTATTAAATATGAAAGATGACGTTACCATTCGTTTATCGAAATGGGATTCAACAAATAAAGATAAATACATTGATTTGCCAGAAGCTTGGGAATGGAGCCAAAATGAAATCCGTAATGCTTTAGTTCGTAATAATTTGAAATTTGTTGAAGCTGATGGTGAAGCTGCTTTCTATGGACCAAAGATTGATATTCAAGCTAAAAACACTTACGGTAAAGAAGATACTTTGTTCACCATTCAATTAGACTTTGCATTGGCTGAAAGATTCGGTTTGACTTATATTGATGAAAACGGTAAAAAAGCAAAACCATATTTAATTCACCGTTCATCAATCGGTTGCTATGAACGTACCTTGGCTATGTTAATTGAAAAAACTATGGGTGCATTACCGGTTTGGTTGTCACCAACTCAAGTACGTATTATGAATATTACTAATGCTCAAGATGAGTATTGCAATCAAATCAACAAAGCTTTATTAGCTGCAAATATTCGTTCTACAACTGATTTGCGTAACGAAAAAATCGGTTTAAAAATTCGTGAAGCAACGTTAAAAAAGATTCCATATAGCATTATTGTTGGTGCAAAAGAACAAGAAACTAATATGGTTGCAGTTCGTACTCGAGAAGGACAGGATTTGGGACAAATGCCATTAGAAGCCTTTATTGAGTTGATAACGAAACAAATTAAGGAATTTAAGTAATGTTAGTTGCCATAGGAACAGTTTTAAAACCACGTGGCTTACAAGGCGAAATTAAAATTGGTATGACTTACAATCATACCGAAATTTTTAATAAACTAAATGAAGTAACGTTGAATGGTAGAGAATATAAAGTTGACCGTGGTAGTGTTCAAAATGGCTTTGCTTATTTAAGTTTGCAAGGAATTGACAGTATTGAGAAAGCAGAAAAGTTGCGTAACCAAACTGTTATGGTTGAAGATAGTGCATTATGCTTAGATGATAACGAAATTTTATCAAGCGAATTAGTTGGGTTTGATGTTGTTCATCAAGGTAAAAAAGTTGGTTCCGTTGTTTCTGTTGAAAATTATGGGGCAGGTGATTTTTTTGAGATTGCAATTACTGGTAAAGAGTTTGTGTTAATTCCAAATGAAGATGATTTTATATTAGAAACAAATGTAAAAACACGTACGTTGGTATTAAGTCCAAATGCACTTGAATCGGAGTTGGTCTAATTATGCGCTGGACGATTTTATCTTTGTTTCCAGAAATGTTCACTTCATTACAGACCAGTATTTTAGGGCGTGCAACAAAAGCTGGAAAGTTACAAATTGAAGTAATCAACTTCCGTAATTATTCGACAGATAAACATCGCAAAGTTGATGACTTATCATACTCGCCGGGTGCCGGAATGGTTTTGTCATGTCAGCCAATTTATGATTGTCTTCAAGCAATTGATCCTGAACACAAAGCACATCGTATTTTTATGACACCAGCAGCACCTATTTTAAATCAAGAACGTGTTGTGGCTTTGTCGCAATATCAACATATCATAATCTTGTGTGGGCATTACGAAGGCGTTGACCAACGTGTTATTGATTTATGTTTTGATGAAGTTATTTCCATTGGCAAATTTGTTTTAACAGGTGGAGAAATTCCTGCAATGGTATTGGTTGATTCAGTATCACGCTATGTAGAAGGTGTTATTAACAAAGATAGTTTAATTAGAGAAAGTTATACAGACGGCAAATTAGAACACCCACAGTATACACGTCCACGTGTTTGGCAAGGCATTTCCGTTCCGGAAGTTTTGTTTTCTGGTAATCATGCTGCAATTCAAAAATGGAAGAATAATGCCAGTGAACAAATTACTCAAAAATACGCAGATAAAAATTAACTTTTTAAAATAAAGTATTTTATATTTTAAATATATGATATTATTAAGTATGGAAAATACTGCGACATCTAAAATTACTATCAATTGGTTTCCTGGGCATATGGCACAAACTTTGAAGATGATTGACGTTGAGTTGAAAAACTGCGACGCTATTGTTTATGTAGTTGATGCACGTTGCCCACGTTCATGTATTAACCCACAGTTTGATGATTTCGTTGGGCGTAAACCTGTTTTATTTATTCTTAATAAAATTGACTTAGCACCAAATGGTATTAAAGAAAAATTTATTCAATCATTAAAATTAAAAACTCCATACGATGTTATTACGCGTAATTCTGTCAAGAGTGGTGGAACGCAACAAGTAATTAATGCTTTGCAAAAATTATTAGTTGAACGTATTAAAGCAAAGCTGGCACATGGCATTACCAAAACTTTACGTGTAGCAGTTATTGGTGTTACTAATTGTGGTAAATCTACTTTTATCAATAATATGACAAACAAAGGAAAAACACAAACTGGCAATCGTCCTGGCGTAACACGAACCAAACAATGGGTATCAATTACTGATAATTTGTGGTTATTAGATACACCTGGAACTTTGTGGCCTTCTTTTACTAATCAACAAATTGCACGTAATTTGGCTTATGTTGGTTCTATTAAAGATGATATTCTAGATATTGTTGCTTTGAGTCAGTCTTTGCTAGTGGATTTAACTAAATTGCAACCTGAGGCTATTTTAAGCCGTTTTGGGGTAAGTTCATTTGAGGATATTGCTAAGAAACGTGGTTGTTTGTTGCGTGGTGGAGTAGTTGATACATTACGTGCAGCCAAAATTATTTTGACAGAATTTCGTGATGGTAAGATTGGTAAATTTAATTTGGATGATTTGTTGTGATGAAACATCAAACTTTTAACAACGAGTTTGGACGATATGGAGAAGACTTGGCAACTCAATTTTGTATTGAGCAAAAATTTAAAATTTTACAACGCAATTATCGTTGTCGTTTTGGTGAAGTTGATATTATTGCACAATACGATAATGTGATACATTTTATTGAAGTAAAGAATCGAACCAAAAATTTAATCCCTGGGCGTTTTGCTGTAAATAAAACCAAACAACGACATATTAGACAAAGTGCTCAAAATTATTTGTTAGAAAACCAACTTACTAATGAATATCTAGTTTCATTTGATGTTATTGAAATAACGGATGGCAAGTTGGAATTTTTAGAAAATTGTTTTTACTAAAACAATGCCAACAATAGTAAATCAAATGCGTTTGTTGAATTACAGTTTGCATTGATATTGCGTGTGATTTTTGCTAAAGCATTGTAAATTGCCAGTTTCTTTTGTGCAGGAAAATCTATCGTTGCTAATTCACGGTTTAACGCATCAAGAGCCAAAGTAAAATTTTCTGGCTTGCAGAGAACAGGTAGATAATTCATTGCCGTTTCAATTTTGTTTGCTTTTAGAATACAACGTGCTGCGCTTGAAATGGTCGTTGTGTCAGGGTTGTATCTTGCCATTTCATTTAACGTTTGATTGTCTACGGTTTTGTGATAATAAGTAATACAACGACTGCAAATGGTTGGTAGAATTCGGTCAAGGTTTTGACATAAAAACAATACGGTGGCATCAGTAGCTTCCTCAATCGTTTTAAGTAATTTATTTTGTGCATTTGTGTTCATAAGTTCAGCTTGAAACACAATAAATAATTTTTTATCAGCAATTGAAGTTAAATTAAATTGGTTAATCATATCGTTGATGACATCAAC
>JAZSAE010000027.1:0-48640 GCA_045601705.1 Clostridia bacterium
CATTGATACAATTTTTCATAATAATCACTGGCAAAAACAACTTGGTCATATTTAACACCAAGCCAATCTAAATCACGTTTGATACCTTCCACATATTCCATACTTTCTTTGGCAGGGTTAGTATCGTCAAAACGTAAATTCGCTTTACCATTATACTTACAACGCATACCACAGGAAATGCTAAAAGCTTTTGCATGACCAATATGCAAATAACCATTTGGTTCTGGTGGATAACGCAAGATAATATCTTGTCCACGACTTTGCGCTTTAACTAATCCTTCTTCAATAAAGTTCATATTAAATTGTAAATTTCATTTTTAAGTTTGTCTATTCCAATTTTTTGAATTGCTGAAATTGCAACTGCACCATCGGGAACAACGAAGTCTGGTTTTTTATCAATTTTATTAAATACTAATAATTGTGGAATTGCGCCAGCACCAATATTTTGTAAAACTTGATTAACTACTGCAATTTGTTTTTCATATTCAGGGTTAGCACAATCGACAACATGAATCAATAAATTCGCTTCACGAGTTTCATCCAATGTCGCTTCAAAAGCTCGAATAAATTCATGTGGTAAATGATTGATAAAACCGACAGTATCGGTGAGAACAAAATTTTTACCATCTAAATAAATAGCACGTGTTGTTGTATCCAAAGTTGCAAAAAGTTCGTCTTTGGCATAAACACCAGCCTTGGTTAACAAATTAAATAAAGTTGATTTACCACTATTCGTATAACCAACTAAACAAACACGACAACGTTGCGAACGTTGACGAACTGAAATTGTACGAGCTTTTTTAACTTCGGCCAATTTGCGTTCCAAAGCTACAATCTCATCACGAATCAAGCGTTTATCTAATTCTAATTTTTTTTCACCTGGGCCACGCATTCCAACACCGTTACGCATTTTACTCATCAATCCACTGCTACCAATCAAACGTGGCAAGTTATAACGTAACTGCGCCAATTCAACTTGCAATTTTCCGGCGGCACTTTGTGCACGAGCAGCAAAGATATCTAAAATAACTTTACTACGGTCCAAAACAGGAACACCCAATGCTTGTTCTAAATTACGGACTTTACTGCCAGATAATTCAACATCAAAAACAACAACGTTTGCATTAGTTTCAGCAATCATTGTTTTAATTTCTTCAACCTTACCCGTACCTATATAATAGGTAACATCAATATCTTTACGGTTTTGAATCACACGACCAACAGTTTGCAAATTACAGGTCGCACACAATAAAGACAATTCGTCTAAATCATCCACAGAAAAAATTTGGTTGACGCCAACGCCAACCAAAATTGCTAAATCAGGTTGTTTCTGATTATTGTGCATTGCGTTCAGCCGCCGCTTTGGCTTTCTTAGCCTTTACATCGTTTTTTGTTTCGATGCGTTTCACGCCGTCATAATAACCACACTCAGGACAAACGATATGTGGGCAAATTTTTGCCTTACATTGTTTACATTCTGTCAACGTCGGTGCAGTTAATTTACTATTGTTCGCATTACGCGTATTACGACGTGCTTTCGATACTTTGTGTTTTGGTACTGCCATAATGGCGTATTATAACAAATACTACTTGAAATGTAAAGGACTTTAATATATATTAGTCAAATGGGTTTATTAGATAAGGCAAATGAATACTTAGATTATGCAGAACGTAAGGCCGTAGCGGCCGCAATTTCAGATGCTGTTCAAACCAAAAATACAGAACCAGAAACAAAAAATAATACCCAAAAACGTGGTTCAAGAAAACTACGCCACTTGGCAGCCGTATTTACTGTTGGCTTATTAATGCAATTTACATCACCAACCTGCGTTGGTCGAATTGATACTGCTAACAAAAATTTCAAAAAAACTTTCATTATTTCACAAGACGAACAAAAAGAATTAAACATCAACTTCAAAGATGCGACTATTGAAAAAATCCAACCAACGGAAACAGCAAAGCAATTAGCTCGACACTTGCTTTCACCATACTCACAAGCAGAGATTGAAGCTTTTGCTCGTTTAATTTACGGTGAAGCAGGACGTGGCGCAGATGCGTTTGAGGTCGCACATACAGTCGGCAACCGTTATGCGTCAGGTCGCTTTGGTGAAACATTGATGGATGTGATTACTGCCGAAAATCAATATGTTGGCTATCGCGCATCAAATAAATTAACAAAAAAACATTATTCGACAGCCTGTATTATGCTCGCCGACCAAGTTGCTTTACTAAACTACGGCAAAACATTAAAAGAATTACTTATACAGATTCAAAACGAAAATAATCCCGAAATAGTTAACTCAATTCTTAATAAAGAACTTAACAAAAAAATGATTAAAGTTAAAGAATGTCCACACTACTATTTCCACCTAGGCAAACAGGGTCATTACAACCTCTTTGAAAAAAGCCCCAAAGTACAAGTGAAAAATGCAAAACAAAAGGAAAACAATTACGATTACAATTGCGATTGGGTTGATTACAAAGACAAAGTCTATGCCGAAAAAGAAACCTATTGCAACGAAGCAAATCGCCAATACGCAGAATATATGGAAGACCCAAAAGTTTATCACGCAATTTTTGATTGTGAAAAATTACAATAATTAGTTTTACTTTTGCAAAAGCTTTTCGCATTCCAAAGCAATCATCAATTCTTCATTAGTTGGAATAATCATTTTTTGACAGTTTGGTAAGAATTCGAAATGAGCCATAACACGTTCCGAAACAAATTTACGGTGCACACCGATACCCCCAGTCCAAACAATCGCATCACAACCTTTCATTTGTGCAACGTAGCCACCGATATATTGAATTAAGCGATGAATGAAAACATCAATCGCAATTTTTACACGTTCATTAGTTGCAATCGCAGGTTCAAGGTCACGCATATCCGAAGATAAACCAGACAAGCCTTTTAGACCGGAAGATTTATTTAAATAGGTAATGGCTTCGTCAATCGTAAAATTATGTTGTTGACAAAGTACACTCAAAGCCGCAGGGTCAATATCACCCGAACGTGTACCCATTACCAAACCAGCCAACGGCGTCATTCCCATACTGGTATCAATACATTTTCCATTTTGAACAGCACAAATACTTGCACCATTACCGATATGACAAGTAATAATTTTCAAATCTTGCAAAGGACGACCTAACTGTTCTGCCGCCTGCATTGCTACATAGTGATGACTGGTACCGTGGAAACCATATTTACGAATACCATACTTTTCATAATCCTCATAAGGAACACCATAAAGGTATGCACCAGGTTCCATTGTACTGTGGAAAGCAGTATCAAAAACCAAGAAGTTTGGCAGTTCCGGCATTTGTTGACGGCAAGCACGTACTCCAGCCATTGACGCTGGATTGTGCAATGGTGCTAAAAACTCAATACGGTCCATTTCAGCTAAAACTTCATCATCCACCAAAACGGTGTGTTGGAATTTCTCGCCACCGTGCACAACACGATGCCCCACTGCTTTAATTTCGGTTAAATCGACTTTTTGCAAAATTTCCTGTATCGCTGCTGCATGATCAGTAACTCTTTGGATATCATCATCCACAATTTTTTCTTTGGTGGTAGTTTCAATAACTTGGTACTTAACCGAACTGCTACCACAATTTAGTACTAAAATTTTCATATAATGATTGTAGCATAAATTTTTTTTGTGGTATAATAGTTTAATGAAGATTGCTGTGATTATTGCCGAGTTTAATCCATTACACAAGGGACATGAATATTTAATTCAGCAAACACGTGCGTTAACCGACTGTACGCATATTATTGTTGTGCAAACAGGTAACTTCACACAACGTGGCGAACCTGCCATTATTGAAAAACACTTACGTGCACAAAGTGCTGTAATGTGTGGCATTGACGCCGTGATTGAAATGCCAACAGCTTTCGCAACAAGCAATGCCGAAGTTTATGCTAAAGCTGGTGTACAATTAGCTAACGTAATTCCACATGCCAGTTATCTAGTCTTTGGTGTAGAAGATAACAATATGGCAATTCTCAAAGAAATTGCCTACGTTAAATTAAAACAAAGTCGTGAATACGAAAAATACATCAAAATTCACTTAAAAGCAGGTTTGAACTACGTAGCTGCTCAAGGTGAAGTAATAAAAAAATTATTGCCTAAAATTCCACCAGCTGTCATTACTCGTATTTTAAGTGGTACAAATAATATTTTAGCAATTGAATATTTACGTGAATTATATCGTTTAAACAGCAATATTCAACCCATTGCTGTAACTCGTTTCAAAAAAGGCAAACAAGAAACTAATACAACAGCATTAGCAATTCGTGACGCTTATTACGCAAATAATCGTTCATTTGAAGACCATATTCCAACACAAGTACTTCCTTTTATTATGGACTCAATTGAAAAGCACCCAATCAAAGAAATGTTTGAATCAACAATCTTGTTTAATACTTTAAATGAACTTGATGTCAAACAAACCAACGATGTAACTCCTGACATCGCAAATATGTTCCGTACTCGTCGTCCTGTTACTTACCAACAATTAACAACAACAAAACCAAATAACAGTTATTCAGCAAAACACGTTAAACGGGTAGCTTTACACGCAACTTTAGGCGTTACACAAAAAGACATCAATTTTATTTATCAACACAACTATCTCCCCTACACAAACTTATTAGCCATTCGTAGCGATGCTCATGAATTATTTAACGAGCTAACGTCAATTCGTCACACACCGGTGGTTACCCACGGTAACCGTAATCGTCCAGTCATGAACAAATACTGTTTGCGTTTGCGTCAGATTGACCAACGAGCAAACACACTTTACGAAATTTCTTGCAAGCAAAGATTCTCACAACAACCACTTTACATTAACACACAATCCCAACCGGTTGAACCAATCATCAGCGACGAGCCAATACAAACGCCAACTGACACAACAGACGACACCGATATTTAATCTTTCACAAAAAAAAAAAAAAACACCGAAGTTGGTGTGTTTTTATTGTCGAGAAGTTCCTTTATAATTTACGTAACGGGAATGGTAAACGTTCACCCTTTTTGTGATAGTCTTTTAGTAATTGTTTTTTAACGAAGGACGGACGCAAATCAACTTTGGCGACTTCGTCAAGATTTAACCAAACTGGTTTATAGAGTCCACCTTTACGTTCAGGGTCAGTGTATTCTTCGGCATCGGTAATTTGTGGTTCACCACTTTGATATTCGCAAACCATAAAACTTTGCCAACCATCGCCACGGTGATGTTTATGATCTTCGTACCAAAATTTATACAACTCACGGAACGGACGTGCCACCACACTGGTTTCTTCTAAAACTTCACGAGCACAAGCTTCGGACAAAGTTTCGCCTGGGTCAACGTGTCCACCAGGGAAAACGTAGTATTCACTGTTATCACGGACACGATGAATCGCTAATAATTTATTATCGTGAATGACAATACCACGTCCAATAATACTCGGTTCTTTTTGCCACGCTTTCATTTTTGGTGGTTTACTGAAACCAACTAATAGTTGCTGCATTTGATATTGTACTCGGTCGCCTAAACGATTGATACCATCTTTTGTCATTCGACCATCTTGTAAATATTCAGTTACATCAATCGCTGTGCCAACTTTAATCCGTGTTAAACGGAACATACGCATTGGTCGGTCGGTTACCACAGGGATAATTGGCACACCACTACGCAATGCTACCATCGCAACACCATTTTGAATTTTTAATTTATCTTCGGCGTTAAATGAACGATGACCTTCAGGCATTACAGCCAACAAACCATTTTTTTGCAAAACTTTTTGACTATCACGCATCAATGCTAATTCAGCATCACTCTTTACAGGTATACAACCTAAACTTTTAAAAAACCAACGACCAAAGCTTTTTTTGAAAAGTTCCCCTTTACTCCAAAAGTAGGTTTTGCGCCAAACATCAATTACCAATAATGGACCATCAAAAGCGCTACGGTGATTCATCGCCAAAATCACAGGTTTACCATGATATTTACGTAGTTCTTTTTTGTTAATCCATTTTGTCCAAAATAATAACTTAAACGGAATGTAGCAAATCAGCTTTAATAAAAATCTTAACATATTTTTATTTTAATATAATAGATAACATTTCGTCCACCACTTCATCAGCCTGACGATCTGTGGTATCAAATTCAATAGCATCGGCAACTTTTACTAACGGAGCAACTTCACGTTCCATATCCAAACGGTCACGTTCAGTTGTTAAACGCAATACTTCTTCGTAAGTAATCTTTTCGCCTTTTTGTAAAAAGTCATTCAAACGACGACGAGCACGTTCTTCCAAACTAGCTGTAATGTAAAATTTAAAATCAGCATTTGGGAAAGCAACCGAAGTTGTTTCGCGACCTTCAACAACCAAACTTTGTTGATGCGCTGTCTTATGTTGAATTTCGTGAACACGGTCTTGCACAGCAGGGTTTAAAGCCACTACTGGCACATGTGCACCAACTTCTACCGTGCGAATTTGTTGTGTAATATCTTCACCGTCCAAAGAGACTAATGTTTGTTTATCTGCACCACACTGCACTTCGATTTGGCTGGTACGATAATCCAAACCACGCAAATCACAAACAGCAATCGCACGATAAATTGCTCCCGTATCTAAACATAAAATGTTTAATTTTTTTGCCAACTTTTTGGCGATTGTTCCCTTTCCACTAGCTGCTGGTCCATCAATTGCAATAATCATTCTAGAATTAACTGTAACACGAAGCATATTTTTTGTAAAAGCAAATTATCAACTTGTAATGCAAACCAAAGCGTGATAACATAAAAATGTTAATCAGGCGCTTGCTGTTCGTTAGACGAACAGAGGAAAGTCTGGGCATCAAATGGCATCATGCAAGCTAACGGCTTGTCGCGGCGACGTGAAGGACAGTGCAACAGAAAACAAACCACCCAAGTAATTGGGTAAGGGTGAAAAGGTGGAGTAAGAGCCCACCGCACTGCAGGTGACTGTGGTGGCAATGTAAACCCCATGAGATGCAAGGTTAGAGGTTGAGATTTAATGGCGGCCAGTCAACTCGACCCATACACCGCGTGAGCATATCGGTGACGGTATGCCAAGATAGATAAGCGCCCTCGACATAACCCAGCTTACGATTAACTAAAAAGACCCGTACGGGTTTTTTTATTGCACTTTTTTTAATACAAAACAATAAACTGACGTATGAAGCAACCCACCACCATCATTGTACGTACTTCACCCGATGCATTAGTAAAAATTTATGATGAAACACGAGATGAAGTTATTTACATAGATAACACAGATGATGACAACCAAACTGCACCTGTTACTTTGCCACAAGGTGGAAACTATTATATAGATGTTACAATCTTTAAATAAACTAATTGGACATAAAATGTAATTATAGTATGCTGGGTTTATGTCGTGTCGCAAACTCGTTTTGAATATTTTGATTTTTGTTGTTTGTGGTGCAGTTGCCATAACAATTCCTGTGCTAGTAAATCATTTATCGCAACCATCAGTTTCTGCTAACAACAACACACCAACAACGAACAATAGTATTTTAGTTAGTGAATTTGTCGGCGATGATTACCGTTTAACTGATAGTTGTGTGGTATGGCAAGTCTATTTAAAAAGTGGTGCAACCGTGGTTGCAACATGGGACGAAATTTATGTAGCACTCAGTCAACATAATCCATTGGTTTACGATACCGAACATTTAGAATTAACACCTTATGGTTTATGTTACCGTGGACTTCAAACTCAAGAAGACTATGATAAATTATACAACACTGGATACACGAGTTCTGTGACTTATCAAGGTAAAACTTGTTTATTAAATTTGTATTAAACGTCACGACGTTGGTTGACATACCAACCTGCTCCAACAAAGATTACAACATAAGACAGTGGTAATATAACTGCACGAGTTACTAACTCTGTCGTGATACGGTTATCAATCAATGTGTTAAGGATATCGGTAAACAATGTTTCCAAACTAAAATCCAAGATATTGAAATCAATTTCAAGCAAAACAAAAATTAAATTTAAAATTTGAAAGCAAAAACTAATCCCAACTAAATTTAAAGCAACCGTACCACCAACCTTTGTTAGCAACATACCAACTCCAAAGAATAAACCGTGGAAACCAATGATTGACCAAACTTGTAGCGCCAATGCTCCCCACTGCCAACCGAGCAAACTACCAACTTCACCACCGAGCATTAAGCTTAAAACAAAACCATAAGCTAAATACAATAAAACCATTAACAAAGTTGCAACCAAAGAAATAAAATATTTTGCAAAATAAACCGTAGTACGTTGATAACCACGGGCATAAACATTTTTAATAGTTTGCTGCGAGAAATCATGACAAACAAATACGGCCATAAAAATCCCCAAGAAAGATGTAAAACCAGTACTCAAAACAACGAACATTGTATTCACAGCATCAGTTAAAGTATCAAATGTTTTTGATGTCAACATCGCTAAAGTAATAATCAACAAGCCAATACCAAAACAAATATATAAACTTTTTTGACGCCAAAGTTTACGCCACTCAAACTTTAACAAATTCATTATGCTTTACCTCCCATACGTTCAATAAAGTAGTCTTCCATATTTTCGGTTGTGTAAGTTAATTCTTGCACATCAATCTCGTGCATTACTAATTCACGGTTAATTGCTGCACTATTCAAAGTTTCTTGGTCTTTGATAACAATTTGGATGCGATTACCACTATAAGTAACTTCCCACTGTGGATACAACTTCTGTATCAATTTCACGGCTTGTAATGGTTGTTCGGTGACAATGTTCAATTTATGTTGACAGCGTTGCGTTAATGCATCGGCAGTCGTTTCTTCCACCAAACGTCCATTATTGATAATACCATAACGTGTCGTAATCTTCGCAAGTTCATCTAATAAATGGCTGGACACAAGGATTGTCACGCCCTTCTCACGATTTAAACGCAATAACAAATCACGAATTTCTTTAATCCCTTCAGGGTCAAGTCCATTGATGGGTTCATCTAAAATCAACAATTCCGGGTCACCTAACATGGCAATCGCAATGCCTAATCTTTGTTTCATTCCCAACGAAAACTTTCCGGTTTTCTTTTTACCCACATCACCTAAGCCAACAAATTGTAATAATGCTTGTAAGTCTTGGTGTTCGGCATTGGCTAAAATGGCAAATCGTTGTAAATTCTCATAAGCCGTACAATTAGCATAAAAAGCCGGCGTTTCAATCAAAGCCCCAATCCGACGTCGTCCAGCATTCAAATCATCACTTCCAAACAATTGGAGACTACCTCGATTCGGATGTGCCATTCCTAATAACAATTTCATCAAAGTTGTCTTACCTGCACCATTCTTGCCAATAAAACCATAAATATCACCTTGTGCAACGTGCATTGATACAGCATCTAAAACTGTCTTTTTCCCATAGATTTTGGTTAAGTCTTTGGTTTCAATAACGTAAGCATTTTGACTGTTTGTGTTCATTAATATCATTTTTAACAAAATGTTTTTTAACTGTCAACAATGTGTTTTGGTATATTAACCTAAAATATGATAATCTTATATGATGACTTTTTTCAAAAATAAACTTGCTAAGTTAATCCTTACAACCTTATTCGGCATTGCTGTTTTTAGTTGTTATTTATATCTTGCCGTCAATGGCACGGGAACTTACCCTGCACTTTATTATGCTTGCATTGTCTTATCGACTATCTTATCGTTATTATATGCTGGTTCACTACGACAAATTTTGCTTACCTGTGCATTGTTTTGTGCCTGTGTCGCTGATTACTTTTTAATTCTTAATTATAGCGTAACTCACCAACCACACGACCAAATTTATGGTATGTTTGCTTTTTGTGCTTTGCAAATTTTTTTTGCTATCTATACCTACTTACTTCATCAAAGTGTGCAAATTAAAATAACTATGTTCGGCGTGCGTATAATTATAACTTTATTACTCACGATAATAATGCCGTTATTAAACCTTGGTTTACTTGAAATTTTATCTGCTGTTTATATCGTGAATTTTTTAATTACGATTATTATACTTATTAGTAAATTTCAAACTGAATGGTTGACTTTAATTGGAATGGTTTTGTTTTTTATTTGTGATATAATTGTCGGCTTAACCAACGGTGGTAGTACTTTATTAGGCATCACCAATTTACAATGGTTATCTGCACACGACTATGCATTTTTCTTTTATGTACCCGGAATTTTCATTATTACTCTCTCAACAGTTTGGTTTCAACGTAAGCGAGCATAATTTTTTAATTTCTTAACATAATATTGCAGGGAGGAAAAAATATGATCATTGCAAACATCATTAGTTTAATTGTACTGTTCATTGGTGGATTAAACTGGGGGTTAGTTGGCATTTTCAACTTTAATCTAGTCGATTGGATTTTCGGTGGATACAACATCGGTTCAATTATTGTCTACATTTTAGTTTTACTTGCCACACTCTGGTTGATTTTCAGTCTCATCTGGCAAGGCTCAATTTACGTTAGACGAAAATATTAAACAAAGAAAAAGATGGTTATATCGACCATCTTTTTTTTACTTTTTTAACGATGTAATCTTTTTTTTGCTTAACTTGTCGCATAATATTGCAATACTCAAAACAATACCAGCCGCCAAAGTAAATAAAATAACATATAGCAAAATAAAAACAATCCAAGGTACTATTTGATAAACAATTGACAAGAGGGCTAATGTACAAGGATAAAACGGTCCAATGAAAAACATATTAAATATTTTATCAGGAACAATAAAATGTGCTGCAATATTTAAACACAAAGCAATACTCAACATACAAACGAAAACAATACCTGCCTTGAGTAATGACCAATAATTGAGTGCCACTTGATGAGTAAAAAATAACAAAAACGCAATTACGACCATACTACTATGCCAAATCATTGTTTGAAAGTTAATGAAGATAGTTTCAACAAAAACATCACCAGGATGAAACATTACTACTAAACCACCAATCAAAGCAAAGGTTGCCAAGTAAGAAACCAACGCATCATAAACTTTACCCTGGCGTAAAACACCAGCCAACACCATTAAATACATTGGTGTAGAACAAAACTGGAATGGAAAAATATATGGTTGATAACTAAAATATACATTACCATTTGCGTCGAAATGAAAACTATAAATAATTTGTTTAGTGATCTCCAAAATAATTAAGATAATACCAGTAATTAACAAAGTACGATTCACAGTTTTAGTACTAATACGCTTACGAAAAATGAAAACTAATACGCAAGCCGTAACCATAAGCGTAAACCATATTAAATGAAACCAACCATATAATGGTGGTTCCAGCATTGTAGATTTTAAAAATCTAAGGAAGCCTTGAAACATTATAACAACCCCCTTTGTTCTAATGGTGCCCAGGATCGGACTTGAACCGATATGGAGTTTCCCCCGAGGGATTTTAAGTCCCTTGCGTCTGCCGATTTCGCCACCTGGGCGTATCAGCATTATAACACTACTCGTTGATGTTGACAAGATATTATTTTTGCATAATAAAAATTTCGACAATAAGTTGCCGAAAGAAGTAAAATATGGAATAATCAAAATATGAACCAATTTGAAGACTTTACAAGCTTGGATCGTTATTTTCGTGCAGTCAATTATTTATCGGCAGCACAACTCTACTTATGCGATAATCCAATCCTCGAAAGACCACTCACAAGGAACGACATTAAAAATCGTATCTTAGGCCACTGGGGAACAGTTGTCGGTCAAAACTTCATTTACACACATCTCAGTCGTGCGATTAAGAAATTCAATCAATCGATGGTTTTGTTATCTGGTCCTGGACACGGTGGTAATTTTTTTATTGCGAATGCTTACGCTGAAGGCACATACAGCGAAGTCTATCCTGAATATACACGTGATAAAGCTGGCTTACAAAAATTATTCCGTGCTTTTTCTTTTCCTGGTGGCGTTTCTTCACACGTTGCACCTCAAATTCCTGGCAGTATGCACGAAGGTGGTGAATTAGGATATTCACTGGCTCACGGCTTTGGTGCCGTCCTTGACCACCCCGAATTAGTGGCTGCCGTTATTGTTGGTGATGGTGAAGCCGAAACTGGTCCATTGTCAGCTAGTTGGTGGGGTTACAAATTCTTAAACCCTGACAAAGACGGACACGTTTTACCAATCGTCCATTTAAATGGTTATAAAATTGCAAACCCAACTATATTAGCACGTATTTCGCCACAAGAACGTCAACAATTTTTCGCTGGCTTGGGTTATGAAGCAATCGAAATTACTGTCGGAACAAATCCAGCCAATATCTTACAAGATCACCAAATGATGGCACAAGCCGTTGATTACTGCTTACAATGCTTCCGTAGTAAAAACGGAAAACATCCTGTGATTATTTTGAATTCACCGAAAGGTTGGACAGGTCCAGCAGTGGTCGACGGGAAAACAATCACAGGAACTTTTAACGCACACCAAGTACCTATTGATATGAGTCAACCACACCATTTGCAATTAGTTAGTGAATGGTTGCAATCTTACCGTCCGGCTGAATTGTTTAATCCAGATGGTAGCTTGCAAGCTGACATTCTAAACTTCTGCCCACAAGGTGCGTTGCGTTTATCGGCGAATCCATTAACTTACGGTGGCAAAAAATATACACCTTTAAAGTTACCTAAATTACAACAATTTTTTGTTCCAACAACGGGATTAGCACAAGATATGAACGTTTTATCAAATTATATTGCTGGCATTATGCAAGCCAACCCCAACACATTCCGTTTCTTTACGCCTGACGAAGCCAAATCCAATCGCTTATACGGACCATTCCAAATTACCAACCGGGCCTGGCAAGCAACACGTTATCCTAGTGATGACGGACTCAGCACGGACGGTAGAATTGTTGACGGTATTCTTTCCGAACACGTTTGCGAAGGTATGTTAGAAGCCTACAATTTAACAGGCCGCCACGGTTTCTTTGCGACTTACGAAGCTTTTGGGCGTGTCGTTGATAGTATGCTCAGTCAACACGCGAAATGGTTAAAACAAGTTCGTAAAATGCCTTGGCGTACTACACTGCCTTGTTTGAATGTAATTGCTACCAGTCATACTTGGCAACAAGACCACAACGGATACACACACCAAGATACCGGAATGGCAAGTCATTTATTAGACAAAGACCCAAATGTAGTACGTTGTTACTTCCCTGCCGATGCTAACACATTACTTGCTGTTTTTGAACGTTGTATGCAAGATACGAACAAAATCAATTTAATTACAGCATCCAAGCATCCAACTCGTCAATGGCGTACCGGTGCACAAGCAGTGGCTGATGTCAAAGCTGGTATTAGCATTTGGTATGATGTTCCAAATCCGGACGTTGTTTTGGCTTGTATGGGCGACACACCAACCATTGAATGTTTAGCTGCTTTGAAAATTTTACAAGCACAAGCACCACAACTTAAAGTTCGTTTAGTCAATGTGATTGATGCGGGAATTCTAGGTGGACGTGAAGACAGTTTAGATGCTACCAATTATGCACGTATATTTACCAACGACAAACCAGTTGTTTTTGTCTCACACACTTATCGCAACTTAATTTTAGCACTAACAGCACACCGACCCAACAGCCATTCCTACACCGTCAAAGGCTACCGTGAATGTGGCGCAATTACGACAGGTTTTGATATGCGAGTCTTAAACGAAATTGACCGTTTCCACATTGTGAAAGATATTATTGACGCAACGCAACCTAACCCCAACCTAAGCGATGCAATGGACAAAGCATTGGAAAACCACCGTGCCTACATTTTACAGCACGGCATCGATCCGGACTGGGTAACAAACTTCTAAGACTAAAACTAGACAAATAAAAAACACCATCGCAACAGTTTGTAAATTTTGAAACTTGCGGAATAATAAAAAAACTCTATTAATTATTAATAGAGTTCTTTTTATTTAGAAAAAAGTTTTATTTTTCCGTGCCAAGGTCATGTAACATTTCTTTATAGGTGTAGGTGCCCCGTAATCCACGTGACAGTTTTATCTTTTCTGAATAAAGCGTTGTTTTTTTCTCTCTTTGTTTTATTTCGTGATTACAACCACTTTTTATCATACAAGGCACATGTTTGCGATTTTCCATTGCTTCATCTTTGTCGTCTTTCGCCTGTGTTTTATTTTGCATTTTACTAACTGTCGAAATCGTGATACACAATGAATTCATTCCTGCTTTATTATTTCCCCTATTAGTAATACTTCGACAATCATTCATTTCTTGATCACCTATCCAATAGAAGCCTTTTGGTAAAACTAATTTGTCTAACGTAACAGAACTACCCATCCATTCATCAAATAAATCAGTCATAAATTCAACATTAGGATTTAATTTTTTCAACGCAGAAAGTAAATCATTATACGAATTGATTTTAAATTTATTTATCATACTTTTTCTCCTTTCAATTGAATTATCTTAGCATGAATTTTTAATAATTGCAATATTTCCAAAACAAAAAAATTAACTATTTGGCAGTTAAACGTGTGCTTGTCGCTTTCTGCGATAATCCTTGATAACTGCAGCTGTTAAGAGAGAGTAAAAAAACACCTTAACCTTTTCCAGATTAAAGTGTTATTTATTTTGCTAGTTTCAAAAACACCGTCGCAACCGTACGGTGTTTTTTGTTTTTGATTATTTCTTTAATTTGCGTGGGATGGCAAATCCGATAAAACCGACCATTACTAACACAATGGCATTACCAGCAACTTCAAAGAAAGCCAACAACGCAATGACAAAATTATCGAAATTGAAATTTTTGAAAACTTGTGCAAAAGTCTCCCACGGATATTTTATACAAATTCCAACCAATACAACTGTCGCTGCTACAAGTACCAAAAATGAAATAATTTTACGTAAAACTCCCATTTTTTTCCTCCTTTATTTTTCGACATATTATAACAAAAGAAAAGGGATGCGTCTACCCCTTTTCAATTTTTCGTGTTGTATTTTTTCTCATACTGCTTTCCTTTTATTTATTATCTGTACCTGGAAATTCCACAAAATTTTCTGGATTAACTGGTTTTCCATTTTGATACATCATCAAGCGCACGTGTGGCATTGCAAAGACTTCGTAATTAGCCGAGTTACCAACTGTGCCAATACGGTCGCCGCTTTTTACTTCATCACCAACGGCAACGTCAATACTATCTAAACTGCTGTAAACACTTTCTACACCGTCCTTATGTTGAATTCGAACTAACTTACCTGTTGTTGCATCGCCGCTTTCAACTACAGAAGTTACTTTACCGTCATAACAAGCAACAACGTTTGTGCCTGATGTTGCTCCAATGGTATAACCCAAATCGTACTCATACCATTTAGTAGTATTATTGTACTGCACCATATCAAAGTCGGCTGCTTTTAAGATGGTAACGGCTGATTGGTCAACTGGCATTACCCAAGAAACAGTTTGTGGAATTGATGGTCCACCAACCAAATTGCCGTTGTTTTGTACTGACTGCGTGTTTGGTTGAACAAAACTGAGTGCGATGAAAGTTGTCGTAATACCTAACATTAAAACGACCAATAGTGTACTAATCGCAATTGCGTTACGACGTGTTTTTTCCATTTGTGTTGCTGTGCGAATGTCCATTTCTCTTTAACCCCCTTGTCATAATTTTTGACCAGCAATACAAATTTTAAACAGAAAAGTTTTTAACGCTCAATAAAAGTCGCACAATCAGCTCGGTCTTTTTCTTCATTATCAACAACAGCAATACCATTTGCGCCACAGCGACAATTACGATTATACAGACACGTTGCTGCTGTACAACGCAAAGGCACACTATTTGGCATTGTTGGTGCTAATTCGGAAGCTAACTCCAAATCTGTTTTGTCTTCATCTTCTTGGTACGTTTCACAATTTGCGCCACGACATACCCAAACTTGGTGAGCGTGGCAAGTTCCAGCATGGTTGAACTTACATTTAATTTTACGACAGCGAATATTCATTATGCAATTATTATGAATTATTATAAAATAAATTATGCAAATATATTTATTAAAAGATTTAAAGGGACACGGCAAAGCCGGTGAAATCGTAAACCTAAATGATGGTTACGCAAAAAACTTTGTGATTAAAAACAAAATAGGAAAACCTGTGGACAACGCAACACGTAGCGATATGAAAGCTAAGGCTGACAGTGAGGCTTTTAAAAAGCAAACCGAAATTGCTGAAATCCAAGCACAAATTGCGCAAATTAAACAAACACCAATTACGCTGTATTGTAAAGTTGGTGCTAACCAAAAGTTGTTCGGTAGTATCACAGCAACCGAAATTACCAATGCTTTGGCGGCAAAAGGGATTAACCTTGATAAACGTTTAATAGTCATCAATGAACCAATCAAAGCTTTAGGTACATATAATGTAAACATCAAGTACAATTATCAATTAACGGGAACAATTACCGTACACGTGGAGGAACTCAATGCAAAATGACAATATTTTTGTCTTAATCCTATCGCTGGAACAATACCAAAATACTAATTTACTTTCACAAAAAATTTGTGGACGTACAATGACAGAATGGGTTCAACAAGCGACTGCTCCGTTCAAAACCAAATCAATTATGGTTTCCCCAGAAGATGATATTATCACTTTGTTCAAAGATAATATTACAGGTGCACCTTTTACCGTAGTTACTTACGTTGATATGCCTTTATTAACGACACAAGACATTTTAGATGCTGTGGATTATTGCTTCCATAAAAACGTGCCTGCCGTTAAATTACCACGTGGTTGGGTCTTTAACACTAGTTTAGTTTCCGAAAGTGAAACTTTCCCGGTTACCGATTTTATGGCAGCAAATAAAGCTAATTATCAAGTTGCTTTCAACAATCTACAAGTTGCTAAAATTCGTAGCGTTATGCAAGAACGTATCAATCAACAACACATTAAAAATGGCGTAACTATCATTGACCCTCACCACACCTACATTGATGCAGAAGTTGAATTACATCCAGATGTAACATTAGAACCTAACGTACATTTATGTGGTAAAACTACAATTCACACTGGAACAACTATTTTAGATGGTTGTCGCATTGACAATGCCGTTATCGGACAAAACAGTCAAGTTGGACCAAATGCTCATATACGCCCCAACAGCAGTATCGGTAACGGATGTCGTATTGGTAACTACGTTGAAATTAAACGCTCACGCATTGGCGACGGTACTAAAATTGCACATATGACTTATGTCGGTGATAGTACACTTGGCAAAAACTGTAACGTCGGTTGTGGTGTCATTTTCTGTAATTATAATGGCAAAACAAAAAGCAATTGTTTAGTCGGTGATAATGCGTTCATCGGTAGTAACTCCTGCCTTGTAGCACCATTAGAAGTTGGTGCAAGGACTTACATTGCTGCTGGTTCAGTTATCACAGAATCACTACCAGCACAAGCCTTAGGTATCGCACGGGCACGTCAAGCCATTAAAGAGCATTATGTGACTGAATAATTTTACGTAAACGATTAACGAAACCACTTTTGGTAATGTGTAAAATTCCTGCTAATTCTTCGTAAGTAGCGTCTGGGTTTTCTACACGTGCCGTGGCAGTTTCTTGTAATTTAGCACTTAATTTTTGCAAAGTTCCAGCAGCCTGCATTTCTTTAATGATAGCAATTTGATGACTGGCCGCTTTGACTTGTTTGTTAATATTCCCCGTATCACAGTTGGCTGCACGGTTAGCATTATTACGAATAATGCCCATAATAATTTTATCACACTTGGTTAAATCAGGATTTTTTTTCATTAACTGCCTTCACAATTTGGTCCAATAATTTTGCTTTTGGACGTTCAAATGGTTTTTCTAAATTTAATATACAACTTGGGTCATAATCACATAATTTTAAGAAACTGCCTACACGGTCCATACGCCCAACGTTTTCAGCCTTATGTGCATCGCTATCAATAACAAATTTCACACCCATAGCCACCATACGTTCAAAATCAACCGGACGGAAACTAACTTTCTTGTTATTAAGTTCCATTGCCGTCCCCCGAGCAACACACGCTTTAGCAACTTCGATAATATCAACACGGAAGTAACGGTTTGGATGCGATAGAATATCAATATTATTTTTTTCAATCACATTGACAACAGCTTTGGTATTCTTGCGAATTAAACTCTTTGGCGTCCAGTTAATTCCCAAACGACGCATTGCAAACCAAAATATATTTGGTAAATAGTAAGTAAAGAATTGCCAAAATTTTTTTGGTTGTACAGAAACGTGAATACCACAAACAATATAATCGTACAAGCGACGTTCGTCTGGCAAAATATCAATATCACCATCCATACCAACTACGTTACATTCCACACCATAAAAAGTTTTAATATTATAAGTTTGTCCGGAACGCAAAACTTGTGCTTTATTCATTAAAGCATTTTCAATACGTTTCTTTTTGTTATGCGCACGGTAATGAGCATGGTCAGTAATTCCAACTTCCGACAAGCCACGTTTTTTTGCTGCTGCTACATTTTCATCTATTGTGTTTTGTCCATCGCTGTCCAAAGTGTGTGTATGATAATCACCATAAACTTTCATGATGACTTCATTATAGCAAACACAACTGCACTTGGTCAATCACTAACAAATTTGAGATTTTTAACATAAAATGCGTTATGTGTAAAATAAATGGATTTATCAATTTTGCTTATTCCAAAAAGCAAGCCAAACAAATCTTAACCAAAATGAGCCAACAAACGAGTGTTATACCACACGAACTCAAAATTTTTAATCATAAAAAAGTCTGTCTCGGCGACCAAGTATTACACTATACTTATCGTGGTCAAACATATACCATTGTTTACCAAGGCGAACTGGACAACTTAACAGCTTTATGTCTTTACCTAAAAAAACACCAAATTCAAATTAAAGATGGAACTGATGCTGAGATTATTGTTAAACTTTATGCTTTACTCGGCGTAAAAATGCTTCATAAAATACAAGGCAATTTTGCTTTTGCGATTTATGAAAACACTCATCAACGCCTCTTCCTTGCACGTGACCAGTTGGGAATTATGCCCTTGTTCTATGCTTTAAATCAAAATAGTTTAGCTTTCTCAGCAAAAATTAGTGCGCTTTTTGTACATCCAACAATTAGGCCGTGTGTTAATCTTGACGGCTTACGTGAATTGTTTGGCGTTTGTCCAGCACGAACACCCGGCAAAACCGTTTACAAAAATATTTATGAAATTAAACCTGGCGAATATGGGTACTGGCAAAACGGTAAATTAACCACAAAAACTTACTTTAAATTTAAAAGTCAACCTCACACTGATAATATTGCTACAACAGCAAAAAAGATACGTAAACTACTGGCTACTTGTGTCCAACAACAATACAGCAGTAACCAGCGTGTCGGTTTAATGTTAAGTGGTGGTTTAGATTCCAGTACGATTACAGCACTGGCAGCACAAACACAAACAAACTTAAAAACTTTTTCCGTAGATTATGTCGGTAATCAAGAAAATTTCAAACCAACAGACTTCTCAGCTTCACGAGATAATTACTACATTGATTTAATGGCACACCAACACCAAACTCAACACAACTACCAACTTCTTAATTCAACCGACCTTTGCAATACTTTACACGAAGCTTTAATTGCTCGTGATTACCCAGCAATGGCAGATATTGATAGTTCACTACTTCTCTTTTGCCGTGAGTTAAAAGAACACATTGATGTTTGTTTGAGTGGTGAATTTGCTGACGAAATCTTCTGTGGATATCCTTGGTTTTATCGACAAGACACACATCAAGCAACAACTTTTCCATGGTCTATCGATTTAACCATTCGTGAAAATACAGTCGCTAAACACCTACGCAGTAAATTAAAACTCAAAGAGTTTGTTGCACAATCTTTCCAAAATGCAGTTGCCGAAGTTCCTGTTTGCACAACAGACACAAATGCCGACCGACAAATGAAAACATACAGTTATCTCACGATGCGTTGGTTCGGTTTAAATTTATTAGAACGTGGCGAACGAATGGCATCACAATATAATTTACAAATTCGAATGCCATTTACTAATTTAAAACTTGTACAGTATGTCTACAATATTCCTTGGACAATGAAAAATTACAACAATCAAGAAAAAGGAATTTTGCGCACAGCAATGCAAAATTTATTACCTAATGAAGTACTAAAACGTAAAAAATGTCCTTACCCAAAAACAGTCGACCCCGTCTATACACAGTTAATCGAACAAAAAATCCGTGCATTATTAACGGACGAAGACCATCCTGTTTGGCAAATTGTTAATATGGATTACGTCAGTCAAGTCTTAAACGACACTAGCACACAAACAACTCGTCCTTGGTTTGGACAACTGATGCAACGCCCACAATATTTGGCATTTATCTACCAGATTGCAATATGGCTAGTTGAGTATCAAATTAAATTGGATTTACCTAACTGATATTTAGCTTTCTCTAATTTAACAAAACCATCACTTTCGAATAATTTTGAATTCAAGAAAATCGAGTCATAAACACGGTTGACGGTCGGCGCAATTGCATCAAGTTGCTCTTGACTCAAATCAACACCTATGTAATGGATAAAGTCTAATGTCTTCCAAATTTGCCATTCAATAAATGGTTCACCGGTAATCATATCAATACGATTAGTTGATGTTTGATAACCAACAGCACCCCAAGTATAACCCGTTAAATAAGCCACGCCAACGGAAGGTGCATCATCAAAAATGCTACGTCCATAAGTTAATTGTTGGTCAGTCTTAACCCCAAACAAACTACAAACAGTTGGATAAATATCCATTGTTGAAGTAAAGCGATTTAAAGTGTAACCACATTTTTCTGGTTCAGTTTTCACAGCATTATCACCTTGCGTTGCCCCACTAACCTTATCAACAATTTGGCGAGGATTATAAACAATAAACGGACAACGATTACCAATTAAATTGCGTGGGTCCTCGTTTTCTGCTTCCAACATAGAACCATTGGTGTAATAATAATGGTCGCCAAACATAACTAACGCCGTAGTTTCAATAAGTTTCTTACCAGGGTGTAGTTTATCATCGGTATTTTTTAAATGATTTAACAAAGCACCAAAACCTCTATCAAAATTATAAGTACCTGCTAAATAATTTTTTGCTGTTAAAACTTCAACCGGATCTTCTGATAACAATACTGGGTAGATTTTAGTTAACTTGTTCCAATTACTTTCTTCTTCAATGAATTTAAAATCATCAGGGAAATAACCATGTAAATCATAACGTTTTGCATTTGTAATATGTGTCGAAACTGTAAGTACATAACTATAAAAATTATGATCATCTGGTGCTATTTTTGATAAATTTTCAGTAAACAATAAATCATCACGATTAAAAGCAAGTTGTAAAGAATATTTTGAATCAGAATTAGTCATATAATCTTTAGCATTAAAAGAATCAAATCCTAAACTATTAGTAAAATACTTATCTCTATTATACACTCCTTCACCAGAATTATGAAAAGTATTTGTAGAATAATTACTGCGCTTAAAAATATTTGCTAACGAGTGTGGAATTTCAACATTTGCATAATTGTTCCAATATTCCTTACCTAAAGGATGCATTCCCGTTTGATTAATATGATCAGTTATACAGGTACGTTCAATGCTATAATAACCATTAACCTCGACACAACTTTGTTGCATAAATTTGTATAAATTAGGTGTTGTAATCGGATTAATTGCTTGACGTTCAAATGTTTCCATTAAAATCATAATCAAATTATTGCCTTCACCTAAAACTTCTTCCTCACTTAAAGCAAACTGATTAGCCATGAGTTCTTTTTCTACATTTAAACCCATCGCATTAACTATTTCATGTTTACCACCTAATAATAATAATAAATTATCTAAATAATAACTATAACTACCAAAAGTCTGTAAACTTGCACCACGATTGCTAAATGTATCATATACAAATTTCTCACTAGTTAAGTTATTTACATAACCACTGTTATAATTTGGTAAGGTTGAATAAACAAATGTATAACTAAAAAAACTAACAAATGCTAAAAAACCACAAAATAAGGATTGTTTTTCAAGATATTGGTATTTTTTAGGTAAATTACAATACCACATTATTAATACTACTGCTACAATATAAATAACGATTAAAGTAATAATTGGAATTAAAAATAATAAATTAACATCGACAGCACCTGCATTATTAAATGCTGTAGCTAAGGTTAAAAATGTTTCTAATGAAAAAATTTCTTTATTAGTTTGGTAAGCAACAAGTGTAGAAATCGTAGTAAATAATTGCCAACCTAAAAAAATAGAACAAATCACTGTTTGCACCCATTTAATACGTACCATTGTGGCAATAGTTGCAATAATTAAAACAATACTTAAACTAAAAATGTATATTGGTGGAAAAGGTAAATGCATAACAGTAAACATCACAACTTCAAGTAAAATTGTAATTAAAACAAAAACTGCAGGTATATAAAGAAAACTTACTCTTTTATATAAAGGCACGTAGGGGTTGTCGTGAAGTTTGAGTTTCATTTTACTATTATAGTATTTTGAGCAACATTTTGTCAACTTAGATGACTTTTATTTGGTATAACCGTTTGGATTTTGCGAATAAAAACGCCACAAATCACGTGCCATTGCATCTAAATCATATTGAGCGTGCCATTCTAATTCTTGCTCTGCGTGGCGTGGATCAGCATAACATTCAGCAATATCACCAGCTCGACGTGGTTTAATTTGATATGGAATTTCACGGCCTGCAGCTTTTTCAAATGCATGTAAAACATCCAAAACACTGTAACCATGTCCTGTACCTAAATTATAGGTATGAACCCCAGTTTGTTCTACCTTAGCAATGGCTTGCAAGTGCCCTTGTGCTAAATCACAAACGTGAATGTAATCACGCACACCTGTTCCGTCTGGTGTTGGATAGTCATTACCAAAAACTTGCAAGAAAGGTAATTTACCGGTTAAAACTTGTGCAATATAAGGCGTCAAATTGTTTGGAATACCTTGTGGGTTTTCACCAATCAAACCGGATGGATGTGCACCAACTGGATTGAAGTAACGCAAAATCACAGCCGTCCAAGTTTGGTCAGCTTTACATAAGTCACGTAAAATATCTTCAATCATTAGTTTAGTTGCACCGTATGGGTTAGTTGTACGTAAAGCACAATCTTCAGTTAATGGTAAAACTTCTGGATTACCATAAACTGTGGCACTTGATGAGAAAACAATTTTCTTGCAACCAGCAGCTTCCATAACAGCCAACAAAGATAAAGTTCCATTTAAATTATTTTCGTAATAACGTAATGGTTGGGCAACACTTTCACCCACAGCTTTCAAAGCTGCAAAATGAATTACCCAATCAATTTGATGTTTTTCAAAAACCTCTGCTAATTGAGTACGATTACGTAAATCAATATGATACCACGGAAAAGTTTTTCCTGTAATTTCAGTAACACGTTCCAAACTAATTGGTGAACTATTGACAAAGTTATCAACAACGACAATATCATAACCTTGTTCTAATAAATTCACACAAGTATGACTGCCAATATAACCAGCTCCACCAGTAACCAAGACTGTTGTTTTTTTTGTTTTTTCTGTTGCTTTCATTACTTATAGTTTACTGAGTTAATAATTAACTGGCAACTTATATTGTACGAAAAATTGAGACCAGGTCCATAAAACTACACTCAATAACAAACCACCAACAACATCGGTAAACCAATGATAGCCACAATATAAGCGTGCTATAACACCTACAGTCATCAAGACTAAGCCACCAATTACACAAATTCGACGCCACGTTGTTGATGACAAATTATACCAACAAGTACACAATATCAACGGCCACAATGTAGCAACCAACAAAATATGAGATGATGGATACGAGACTTCAGCAATACCATCTAACAAAATGGGACGATAGTTAATAACGACAAATTGAAACAACAGATAACATAAGCCTAAAACAATGATTGTGATATCAAACACCCACCAATGCAATGTCAACGCACGCAAACTTTTACCACGCAGAATAATCACAAATTGCCAAACTAACATTCCGACTAGTGCCAGTAAAGTAACACCAACAATAATATCCGAAATGAGATGCCAAACGCTTTGTACACCTAATAAATCACGCCACCATAAATTGATGGTTGCCCAACCAATTGGACCAGTAGCAGTACTTTGGACGTCAACACAAAGCAAAGTAACCGTTAAGACAACAAAGAAAATCGTGCAACTTAATGCCGTAAAAAACCATCCCCACTGCTTACGTGTCAACATTAACTTAGTTTGCCTCAGGTGCGTCGGTTTGATACTGTTCAACTGTCGCAACTTGTGCACGACGTTTTTTCACAAAGTGCATAATTAAACGATAGACAATGTAGACAGCAATTAAAGTCAAGAAGATAATTAAGAAAAGACGACTAAATTGTGGGAACACTTGGCAAAGTGATGCAATGATAAGACCACAAACGGTATTACCCACAACTACAACAGCGCAAATTGCCCAGAAGTTCAATCCTAATAAAACAGCAAAACAAGTACCCGTCCAAACACCAGTACCAGGAGCAGGGAAAGCGACAAACAAGAAAACTGCTAACATTTTTAACCAAAACGCACGTATTGAACTTTTGGTTTGATTTTCTTCTTTCATTTTATCGGAACGTTTTGCAACGTCGCCCACGATAAAATCAAGAATAGCTTTGAAAAATTTTTTAGTCTTCAACCAATTATAAATTGGACGGAAAACCAAAGCCAAAACAGGAACGACCAAGCAACTACCTAACAAAGCCCAACCAAATGACTGCCAAACGTTTAAGGCTGATTCACCCCAGACACCTGTGTCAATACCCAGCGTAATACCACCTTTTAACTCCAACAAAGGCAACAACGAAACGAATATCGTTGCTAAAATCGAATTACTTCCAAAAATTGCAGTTAAAATTTCTCCCATATCTTCTCCTTATTCTTCTTTAATCGCACCAAAACGACGATCACGACTTTGATATTCTAATAATGCAGTATGTAAATCTTGCTTACTGAAAGCAGGCCAATGAACTTTTGGAAAATAAAGTTCAGCGTACGAAACTTGCCATAACATAAAATTACTTAAACGTTGTTCGCCACTGGTACGGATTAAAAAATCTAATAATGGTTGCTCACTGGTGTATAAATATTTCTGAATAGTGGCTCGGTCAACTTGTGGTGCTAAGTTATCAGTTAACATCAAATTAACAGCACGCACTAACTCATCTTGTCCACTGTAATTAATACCTAAGTTTAAAATAAATTGCGTTTCATTTTTAGTAGCTTCAAGAGCTGCCGTAGCGTTTTTTACCAATTCAGGTGGGAACTTAGTATAATCACCCATAATATTCAAACGTACGTGTGGATATTTTTTAACGAAGTCATTCGCTTTTAAATATTTGGTAAAATACTTAAAGAGATAATCTAATTCAGTTTGTGGACGGTTCCAGTTTTCTGTTGAAAAAGCGTAAATACTAACAATTGGAATTCCATATCCATAAAAGCATTCTTTAATAATGACATCTAAATTTTTAACACCGTGCTCGTGACCTTTGGTACGTGACCAACCACGCTCTTTCGCCCAGCGACCATTACCATCAATAATAAAACCAATGTGCTGTGGTAATTTTTTCAATTCAGTCGCCATAAAATTCTCTCCTTCTGTAAATTGTGGTTGCAAAGTTGCGCTATACGTTACAATACCATTTTGACCAATAATTGCTTTGGCACGAGCCATACCTGCTTGGTATTGTTCTTGTGTGATATACTTATGTTTTATTAAGTAATCGGCATAATAGTATTCACGACGACTCTGCGCCGCACCACTGGTCGCACTATCGCTACGAAAGAGTACCACAAAAAAGGTTTTAATGACAATCATTAAATCACGCCAAAATGAAACTTTACGTTGATAGGTTAAATGTTTTTCAATAACATCTTCCCAACTTGCCGAGCTTCGACCACCTGACACTTGTGCCAATCCAGTTAGTCCTGGTCGTACACGGTAAATGCTTAATTGTTTCTGTGTCAAAAAAATAACATCTTTCACTAAAACTGGACGAGGTCCAACAAAACTCATTTCACCACGCAAAATATTTACCAACTGTGGTAATTCATCCAAACTAAAACGACGTAGAAATTTACCAAATACTGTAATTCGTGCGCCGTCCGGCAATAAGTTCCCTTGAGCGTCGGTTTTATCATTCATTGTACGAAATTTATAAATTTTGAAAACTTGACCATTACGACCTGGACGAACTTGGCTAAAAAAAACTTTACCGTGAATAAATAATTTAGAACACACAGCCAAGACTAAAAACAACGGTGCTAAAAGTACCAATAACAACAATGAAAAAAAAACGTCTAAACCACGTTTGACAAAGCGTTCATAAAAAGTACGTTGTACAATGCTTTGCATCAATATTTATTATATATGATAGCTAATGTTTCGACAAACCATTGTCTTTGGTGAAACATAAAAAAATTTGCCAAAGACTTTGGCAAACTTTTCCCTGAATGAACGAATAAATTTTTAGCACAAAGTACGTGGACATTCCATACAACGACCTTGCCCACAGAGTGAACTTGGTTCAATTGGTTTGGTTACGTCCTTTTCAACAGTTGGTTGTTCAACTACTGGTTCAACTACTGGTTCAACTGGTTGTTGTTCCACAACTTCGGTATCCTTCTTGTGGTGACGAATGACTTCAACACTGTCGTATTTAACAGCGCAGTATTCCTTGTTTCCTTCACATTCGTGATCTTTCAAACAACACGTATCACAGTTGTATTCTTCACGGTTAAAATGTCTTAATCTTTTTCGAATAATTGAATGCATATTTTTTTACTCCTTACAAATAGATTTTTATTTCGTATAGTTAATTTCGTCGTGCGATTGTTTGGCTTGTGCTTGTTCATTCAGTTTACGTGCTTTGTATTCCAGCCATTCACTATCATTATGGTGAAAAATTGCAGATAGACCAATTTTTTTGCGTTCACCGACAGCATAATGATAACCCCAACTGGTACTCGGCATTTTGTTCAGCACTTGACGACGCTTGGCATTGTCGATGATTTCCCGAGTACGAAAACCAATATATAACGACAAAGGCTTATAATTTAGTTTACTCAATTTTTTTGTGTTTTGACAATACTTACCGACCATATTTTGGTACTTTTTTTCACAATGAGTTAATCTTGTTATATTTTGTAACGGAACGGAACGAACACCGAGATAAATTGCTTCTAATTCAGGTTTACCTTTGATGTAATCTTTGTAATAATCGGCTTCACGTTTTTCTACCCACAACAAAAGATGTTCATATTTTGCTTCATATAACTTTTCCTTCCAAGATGACGATTTTTGAGCAATAAACTTGCATACCTTTGGTGGAAAATATTCATTTTCAAAAGCTTGTTCCATCACTTGCCTGCGCCAAAAATTACTATTCAATTCTACATATTTTTCGACTTCACGAATCGGCATACCAATTCCCAAACGACAAACAACATTTACAGCACGAGCATGGAAAAATTTATCATAATCTTTAATGCCGTTGAAATAATTTAAATTCCATTCCGGATCAACTGCATTCGGCCCAGTACTATACATCATATGTTTAATTTGTGAATAAACGAGCAGATTTTTATATTCTTCCAATTTAGATTGAAACAAATTATCATTGTAAATATTATTCACAAATTTTTGAATATGATTAAAATTTAGATATTCATTAACTAAAACTTTACGGTCTACTTGAAAACGTGCTACAGCATTTTCGTCAATGTACTTATTTAAAGTTCCTTGCGCATAAAAACCAGCAATATATTTTTTCAACCATTGTTCATCACACATATAGAATGGTAAATAATCTGATGTATAAACATCTTTTGGTTTTCGCTCTACACCCTGAAAAATATCTAAAAAGTTTTTTTCAACATTACGATTATCTTCTTTTGCATATTTAACATAAGGCGACACTATCAATGCGTCAATCATTGCTTTCTTCGCATTATCAGCAATCGCCTTACAGTAATAATCAATATCGTCCATAGTGAGCATTATAGAAAATTACTTACATAAAAGTCAAGACAGGTGTTTAAATTGCTTACTTGCCATTAAAGATACAGTGTTCTGAATCATATGAATAATAAATGGTTGTACCGTCTGTCCAAATATAATTACCATAAAAATCCCACGGCCCATTAAAAGAAGTCTTCAGCCAATCTTTTTCCACCATATCAGCCACGAATTTAATGTTTTCGTTAATTTTTTGACTGGTATTGCCACTTAATGTATCGCCAGTACCACTAACTTTCCAACCGTCGAATATGTGAGTGTATGTATCTGGTGCTGTTGGCAAATAAACACTATCGCCTTTTTCGACCACGTTAATTTTCCAAATTTTGCCGTCTACTTCATACGCTGCAACGACAGAATTTTGGTTCATATTGATGGTATTCTGTAAATCATCAATTTAATCTGTTAATTCACCTACTTCGGTGTCTAAGTTTTCGTTGTCATTTGTTAGTTCGTTATTCTTGTTGGTTAATCCACCATTCGACAAACTAAAACTAACGGCAAACAATGTCGATACCGATGCCACACAAGCCGAAACAAATAACATTGAGATTTGAAATAATTTATTATTCATTTGTTTTTCTCCTTTTCCGTAGTCATTACTATTAGTATGTAACGTTACTACTTAACTTATAATATAATAAAAAAACAAATAAATTTTATAAAAAACACTAAAAACAAAAAAACTTGCTTTTGATGGCAAGTTTTTGTAAGTCAAAATTTGGAATTATTTGGTAACGTCTTGGTCGTCGGTCAGTTCGGTTTGATTAAATTTATTTTTCAAGCCTCTCATCACAGTATTTAATTTGTTGGTTTTGGTTTTTAAAACTTTCATCACGGTATTTTTTGCTTGATTAGTTTTCGTTTTTAGACCTTTAAAACCTTTGACAAGATTATCTTGTAATTTTTGTTTTGTTGTACCTAACATCAAATCGCGCAACTCTAAATCCATTTTCAATTTCATATCAAGTTTTATTTGTTCAAGGTAATTCATCTTCATATCGTTAGTAACAACACCAAAATCATTGATGATTTGTTCATTATTTTTATAACGTTGGAATTGACGTTTTTTCGCCCAATCTTGATAGTGTTTGTCTTTTAAGTGGCTGTAAGCTTTCCACCATAATGACATTTCTTTTTTATCATCAATACTTCCAGACAAAGGGTAATATTTATTTTCAAATGCAATTCTCATTGCCGGTTCAAGCCAAACATCAATATGTTCTTCAAGTCCTGCTTCAACGTCAAAACTGAATGCGCCTTTTTTGACACGGTAGCGTACAATTTCCTTTGGAAAAAAGGAATCGAAATCTGGTGAGTTTTTCTGCATTAAAGGTGTTAATTCGTCACTAGGTACTAAGGCATTAGGAACAACTGTTTTTATCATATATTCGGCAAGAGCACCAGACAACGCACGTTCATATTGGCGACGCACTGAAGAGAAAGATGCTGAATTTTTCACTAAATAACGAATTTCACGAACTGAAATTTTCACATTTGGTTTATATTTTTTCATTACTGCTGCAACATATTTCATCATCCATTGGTCGTCGTGTAAGTACAATGGTAAGTATTCAATCGTATAAATATTATTTGCTTTTGGCTTATTGTCTTTATACATTGAACTATTGATAATACGTTTGATTTCTTCCGTCGGGAACATATGGTAAAGTTGCGAACATAATTCGCCATGTTCATATCGGTGTTGTGCTTCTTTTTCGGCAGCTTCGCATTTTTCAAAGTATGCCATACGTTGTTCCAGTGGCATTTTCATTACCTCATCGTTGTAATATTTTTTATAATAGTTTTCGATTTTTTCAAATGTTCCCATCAATAAATTATAAATGGGGGTAAAAGACAAAGTCAATACCCCCAAACAAAATTTATGAACTTTTTATAAAGAAAGATGATTTACTTGATTTTGTTGATTTTTATATCTTTGTAAAAGTATATTATTTACTTTGTTGTACTTAGCCAAACGTTGATCTAAGCGTTGTAAATCTTTAGTTTTCAACTGCATATTTGGAGTCACCAAACCCAATTCTTTTAAAATACTTTGATGCTCTTGACCGTAGTCATAGATACGACGTTGTATCCAAGCTTTTTTGTATACTTGGTAAAAGTGTTTTAAAACTTTATTTTGCAATTTGGTTGGACGAATAGATTTAGTTTTACTTATTGGGTAGCATTCATTTTCAAAAGCAATATTCATAACTTCTGACAACCATAAATTACTATTTTTTTCTAAAAAGACTTCGACTCTATGTTCGTCAATACCCAACTTTGTAAACGAGCGTATAACTTGTTCACGGAATTGCTTATCATAATCTTTAATATATTGATAATCGTAAGGACACATTCCATCGATTAAAGCGTTAGGCACTGGATTGCGTAACATATGCTTTAGTTGGACGTTCATTAACCTTTCAATATAGTTATTGCGTTCAATTTCAAACAATGGTGATGCTTGGACAAAGGCATTTGCGTTTGCAATCTTGAACTTATTCTTAAATTCTTTGCTGTTTGCCGTTTGGTTTAAATATTTAGCTAACCAAGCGTTATCATATAAATGAAATGGTAAAAGATCTGCACTATACAATGCTACTGGTAATTCTTCAGGTTTCGCAAACTCTAAGCCTATCAAAGTGCGTGCAATGTCGTGTTCTTTAGGAAACATTTGACAGATACAATCACACAAAGCTTTAAGCTGTGCAGTCTCCTTATCGATTATAGCAGTGTCTTTTTGAACTCTTTTCGAGTGTTGTTTCATACGTTGAGTATTAAAAATATCTGATATTTTTTTTAGTTTCATCACTTTTATTATATATGATGACAAACAGCAAGGTCAATACCCACGGCAAATTTTCGGTTATGATTTAGATTTGACAGTATCGTAAAGAATAAAGGAACTAATTTGGTTAATTTTGTTTTTAATAAGTCGAGCTTGACTCGGTGTAATTTTCATATTAGGTGTCGCTATTGCTAACTCATCAATAACATTTTTATGTTTTTGATAATATTTATACTCACGATAAATTAAACAACTTTCCTTAAAGGTTTTTTCAAACGAACTATTTAATTCCTCTTTTGTTAAATATTTCATATGCATCCGATAATAATTATCAATCGATTTCTTCATCACTGGTAGACGCCACAAATCGGCATTCCTTTCAATTTCTCTTTCGATAGTTCGGTAATCAAAACCCTCCAACGTAAAACAACAACGTAAATGTTCACGGAAATACTTATCGCAATTGATACGATCTTTGAAATCAACAAACCCTTTACAAGTAAAAGGTTCTTGCAAACGTTCTTCTTTATTTTCAATAAATGGTTTCGACATAAAGTCTTTAATTTTAGCGCGAAAATATTTTTGAAGATATTCTTGGCGCGCTTGCTGAAAAGTGGTCATACCCATAAATTGTTTAATGGTTGCTTCGCTGACATATTTTTTTTCTTGATTAACGATGCCATCGATATGATTAACCATCCACTGCTGATTAAACAAATGCAAAGCCACAAAGCTACTTTTTAAAAATTTATAGTTAATTGTTTCACGTTCAAAACTCAAAGTTTTTTCCTTTTGTAATTCACGAATAGTGAAGACCGTACTTGCTTCATCAGGAAAAATCAACGGTAAAGATTGAAACAAGCGTTCGAAATCTAATTTTTGACTTGCATCAAGATGATCAATAGCGGCCATATCATCGACAAAAAGGCTATAAATAGTCGAAGGTTTGGTATGCGTAGATTTTTGCTTTTTTCGGAAAGCATTTTTTAAAGTATGTAGTTTTGACATAGATTTAGATATTCCCTTTCACTACTTCGCTTTCGTTCTTGTTTTCTTGTCGGTTGACTTGACTTTGTTTTAGTAAAGCAAGTCGCTGATTATTATATTCAGTAGTTTTCTTAATGCTATCAAAAAATCTAAACTGACTGATTTTCATATTGTCGGTAAAAGTACCAGCCTTTTCAATCACGGCAGAATACTTATTGGCATAATTGAATTCATAATATTTTAACCATTCTTCACGGTGCATTTTATGTAATTCACACCACCTTAAATATAAACAACTGTCCGTTGGTTCGTCAATTTGTGGATAATAATATTCATCAAAAGAACGTACCATATTTTGTTTACGCCATAAGCCAGCATTTTGTTCCAAACTTAACTCAATATTCGGACGTTTTAAGCCCAAAATCTTCAAACAAAAAATAACCTTATTACGGAAAATTTCATCAAAAGAAACAAAACAACGATGACGAATATTTCTTTCGCAAAACGGATCGGTAACAGTAGTATTTGCGATAAATTCTTTTATAAAGCTATTTTGAAGATTTGTTAAAGCTTGATTAAATTCAGGTGAGCTTTTAATAAAATTCTTAACCACAGTACGACTGTAGTTAAATTCAGGCATACTCTTTTTCACAATAGCAATGACGTAATCGGCAAGATATTCATAATCAGTCAAATGTAATAGTAAACATTTACCTGGCTGTTTTTGTGTTTTTTCGTAATTTTTAATTTCTGACTTAATTAAATCAACTAACCTTTTACGTTGCTCAACATTTAGATGTTGTTCCTCAAGTAAAACATCTTCCACATTAAAGCCGTGAAAAAACTGACAAACATTCAACACAGTATCATTCTGCAATGTAAAAATTTTATCAAGATTTTCCACAATTACATTAAACTGTGGTTTTACTTTTGCAGATGTCATTGATGAATTTAGATGAGATAGTTTTTTCACATCGGACATACTAATATGTATATAACTTTCTGAACACAAATGTCAATATGCAGTTGCAAAATTTCCTGTCATATCTTCAAAAAATTTGTCTAAATTTTTCACATATTGCTGAATGAAGCACACTTTCATCTCATCAGTCGTTTCGGCATCAATATTGATTAAATCCAATGTTTGATACTTTACGATTTTTTTACAAATATGGAAAATGTTAGTATTATCAATTAACTCTTGATAATCTTGATTTTCTTTTTTGTATGGTTGTTTTACAAACAAATGAACATTCGCTGCGCTATGGTCGCCACTGGTAAAAAGCCTATTGTTCAATTCATCTAATTCGTCTTTATCCGAACCTAATTGCAAGCCACCGGTTTCATGGTCGGCAGTAATCATTACAACAGTATCATTACGCCCAGCGCAGAATTCATAGACAGCTTGAATCATTTGTGCAAAGTAATATACTTCGTGCATTACATTCACAAATTGATTTCCGTGGCTATATTTATCAATATAACCATTTTCAATCATTAAACAGAAACCATTTTCATTATCAAGATAATTCAAAACATTTTTAATTAATGCTGGAAAATCAACCCAATCTTTACTTGGATTTACTTGTTCATGATTATATTGTGATTGTAAATCTGGGAACATTGCTATGTATTTTTCATTCTTGTTCAATGTTGCAGGAAAGTCTTCTTTGTTATTTGAATAGTGATAACCGTTTTGCATAAAGCCAATATAACTGTTATCATACTCGGCAGCATAAGCACCAATCATAATGTCAATACCACTGGTAGTTTGGTCTTGGACAATTTCTTCAAGATTATTACGTGATTTAGTATGTGCTGAATAAGCGCCTGGAGTTGCACCATGCAAAGTGTCCGAAGTCAAAACACCAGTCTTTTTACCTTGCTTTTGTGCAATTTCCATTAAGTTTTCAATGTCTTCTCTTTCGTGCCAACCAACTTCACCGTTATTGTATTTTTGACCAGTTGACAATGCACTACCTGATGCTGCACTATCTGTCACGGCACTATCTTTGGAACGTGTTGTTACATCACAAATGTAATCATTTTCAAAAGGAAATTTATTAACACCAAAATAAGTTTTCGCATTCTTTAAATGATTTGGACCAAAACCATCACCAATCATCACGATAACATTTTTAATTTCACCTTGAATATTACCTATTTTCGGTTGTGATGAGCATCCCACAAAACTCATCATTACAACCAATAAGCATGCTAACGTGATTGCAAACTTTTTTTTCATATGTTTCCTCTAGTTTCATTTAAAAGCATAACTTAATATTTGGCAACTGAAAAATTTTAGTCAACATTGACGCCACGACGGAAAGCTTTTTGTGTTAACAGATAGAACAAAACGATAATTGCAGAATACACAATGATACCTGTCCATAAAACACTCATCAAAGCCGAACTGGTCAAAGTCAAAGTTGCACTAGTTAAATCAATGCCATTGATTGATAAGACAATCACCATAATCACAAACAACAAACTAATTGAAGCGAAAGCAAAAGCCGCTGTCAGTAAGAAAGTTTTTAAAACTCTTTTTTCTTTAGCACGATAAGCAATGACGATGGAATAAAAAATAATAGCAATAAACATTAAGAATTCAACAACTACCAAACATACAAATAAGGTAACAATCCAGCCGATTGAAAATTGACCAACAATTACAAAAGAAAGTAAGAATGCTAAACTGTCAAACATTGTTGGCGTAAAAAACATAATGAACAATGACACAACTAAAACAGCGAAACCTAATGTAATTTCAACAACAGCTGTTAAGAATTTTGAATTGATAATTTGTGCCTTGGTAACCGGCAATGTGTGAGTTAAGTATGATTCATCTTTATATAAGGATGTTGTAAAATTCAAAAAGTTACGCAAGAATGGTTGCAATACTACATTAACAAGTAGTGAATAAAAAACCGAATCAAAAAAGATACCAAGCACTTGAAACAGCACAATGTTTTTGCCTAATTCTTTACATACACGACCGACAGTTGCCACAACTAAAGTCGCAACAAACAAAATCCACAACCAACGCATATTGCGATTTAAGTCTTTTTTTAACAACTTACCTAACATAAAACTTCCTCCTGAAAATTTCATCAATTGATGCTTTTTCTTTTTGGCGTAAGGTTTCAGCATTTTCTTGCAGGATAACTGTACCATTATCAATCATAATGACTTCATCCAAAATCTTTTCAATATCAGCAATCATATGAGTAGAAATTAGTAACGTTGCTTCTTGATTAAAGTTCTTTAAAATTGTCTGCAAAATATAATCACGACTGGCTGGATCAACACCACCCAAAGGCTCATCTAAGATGTAAATCTTGGCACGACGACTCATTACCATTACTAACTGAACTTTTTCTTTCATCCCCTTACTCATTTTGGCAAGGCGCATATTTTTATCTAATTGCAAATCAAGTAAAAGTTTCTCTGCTTTCGCTTGGTCAAAATCTTCATAAAATGTTGCGAACATTTGTATTACTTCACTCACACGTAATCCGGAATCAAGATAAGTACGCTCAGGTAAATAAGAAACAATTTTTTTGGTCGCAACACCAACCGGTTGTCCAGCAATTAAAACTTCACCACTGGTAGCTGTTAATAAATCATTTGCCAACTTAAACAGTGTGGATTTACCACTACCATTCTTCCCCAATAAACCAACAACTTTTCCAGCTGGAATTTGCAAGTTAATATCACGCAATACCTGAGTTTCACCAAAACATTTATTGACGTGACGATACTCTAAAATTGCACTCATAGTTTAAAGTAACACATTTAAATTGAAGTACCAATCAAATTTTAAATAAAAAAATGTTCCACAATTGTTAGCAAATGTAGAACATATTGATTTATGATTTATTCTAACCTTGTTTAGACTATTACTGGCTCACCGGCTCTATCTAGTTCATCATCAGCATCTTCACTTTTGTTTAAAGGTTCATTTTCACTTAAATTTTTTTCAGTATTTTTGGTTTTTCCTGTTGGTTTTTTATAGTTTTTCCAATAAATGTAAAAACCACTCGCCCCAGCACCAGCAATACCAATCAGCATAAAGACAATATAGAAAGCCCTTGCCGTTTCTTCACCGTGATTTGTTAATGTAATACTAGTTTCGCCCTCCGTAATGGTAATTTCAAACGCATTAATTTTTCCCATCTTATTTTTTTCATAACTATTTCTTGTGTATGAATAAATTAATTCACCGTTAACAACTTCATAATAAACATCTTCTTTTTGATACTGTTTATGGTCGGCATTTTTCATAACGGTTTCCATTGTTGCTATACCATTAGGTTCTAATCTCATTTCTATATTGATATTATAATTACCAATCGTTTCTTCATAAACATAAGGACTATTAGAATATGGTTTTACACAATTAACAATCAACACAACCAAGAAAAATAAAAAAATAAAAGTTGAACAACATAACGCCGGCCATTGTAAAAGTACTTTAATTTTATCTTTTGTCGATAAATTTGAAAAATTTTTAAAGTATGTCTTAACTTTTTCTATAAGGCTTTTAATTTTTTCCAGAAAATTTTTCATCGTTTTTCACCCCATTAGTAAGATTTAACTAGTATTTTTTTATCATTGATGTTTTTAATTGTCAAAATAAAAATTACATAAAAAAAGTTCCACACCCGAAAATAAATGTGGAACTTTAATTTATTAGGTTTTTCTAAATTATTTTGCTGCTTTCTTTGCTTTCTTTTTACTTAATGCGATATAAATACCACTTGCAGCTGCACCAACTACACCAATCGACATAAAGATAATGTAAAAAACTCTTGCTGCTTCTTCGCCGTGGTTTTTCATTGCGATACGATAAACACTATCAACTGCTTTAATTTCAAATGCGTCAATTTCACCCAACTCATTACCGTAAGTACCATTTTCATTATATGAATACATCAATTTACCATCAATTATTTTGTAGTAAATTTCATCTTTTTCATATTGAGTATCACTCGCATTTTCCATAGTGGTTTCTATTGTACCTTTTCCACCATTGTTTAATGTTACTTCAATTTTGACAGTAACACCAGCCATTGAATCTTCATAAACATAAGGGCTATTGGAATATGGTTTTACACAATTAACAATCAACACAACCAAGAAAACCACAAACAAACCAATTGAACAACACAGCGCAGGTAATTTCAAGAATTTTTTTAAATTTTTCATCTTCACCTCCAAATTTTCTAATAACTTCTTATACTATATATGATATGCCGAACTTTGTCAAAATTTATCATATGAAACAGTGTTACTTTGTGTTATAATCACAATATTATCACAAAGGAGAAAAACACTAATGAATTGTTATGACTTTAATAAAACTATTGAAGTTAAACAACAAATAGTAAACAAATCAAATCAGTTCTAAAAAAAAGATTACAAGAATATGGGAGGATTATAATGCAATTTAAAGACTACTGGAATGAAACTCATAAAAAGTTTTCAACCGGTAAAACCACTTATGATAATTGGCTTGATGATTATCAAGCTGTGTTAGATAAATGCGAAACTCCGGTTCTTGATTTGGGTTGTGGAACTGGTAACGATACTTTATATCTTACAGAGAGAGGATTTGAAGTTATTGCTTGTGATTATTCGGAATTTGCTCTTAATAAAATAAAACAAGACATACAAGGAGTTGAGACAAAGCAAATAGACATATCTCAAACCTTACCATTTGAAGATAAAGTATTTGATTTAATTATTGCCGATTTAAGTTTACATTATTTTGATGAACAAACAACAAAAAAAATAATGCAAGAAATTAAGAGGATATTAAGACCAAGTGGAAATCTTCTTGCAAGAGTCAACTCAATATTAGATATAAATCATGGAGCAGGACAAGGAGAAAAATTAGAAGAAAACTTTTATTTTGTTGAAGGTTATAACAAAAGATTTTTCTCAATAGAAGATGCTCAAAAATTCTTTTCTATAATTGGTAAAGCAAAAATAAGAGAAGCCGATATGTTAAGATATACAAAACCCAAAAAAGTTATAGAAGTAAATGTAGAAAGAGAATTATAAATTAATAACACTCAATCTTATATGATAATATGAATCTAGATGCTGTAAAAAAAATACACAACTGGCCAAATATTTTCTTTCAAAGGAAATAAAAAAAATAAGCACGACATTACAAAATCAGCTAATAAAATTCTAATTACATAAGACAAAACAAATAAAATTAAAACCATTATAGTTGTTTTACTTTTGCCACATTTATAAACTGTCCAAACTGACAAAGCAATAAACGGTAACAATGTTGCTACATAAATAAAAATTATACTCGCAATTTTAATATGCCTTGTTAAACTTTTTCCACTAGGCAATCGCATTTGAGTAATCTCAGCACACAAAAAAAACACAAAGCAAAATTGCTAAGATAATACCAATAGTAACATTCAATACTAATAACTTTTTGTTTTTCATCTTTTGCTACTCCAATAGAATTACTAAAACAAGATGTTTTTACTTGGCGGGACGATAGTGATTGCGTTAGAACACTTAATCTTATCTTGAATAGCAGTTTGCGTGTCTTCAAAACTTATTTTCTCGTATCAAGACAAGCGCACGCCAGGATCTCAAAGCAATGTTTTAGCCTTATAGCCTTTGATATTGACACTGTATCAAATTTTATTTACAATCGAATGTGGAACAAAAGATTACTTATCAAACTTGCTAACGATGCTCGATTTGGCCGCAATACAGCATTAATACTTTCCTTAGGATTTTTATTAATTTTATTTATAACGATAATATTACTACTTACTGGTTTATTTAACAATGGATATGTTAAGTTAATTTGTTTGTCCAGTTTTATTTTATTTTTAGCTTTCGGATTTACTGCAAACTCATGTTCCAAAGAATATAAAAAATATATAATAGAAGTACAAAAAGAACAGCGCTTAAAAGAATTAATTGAAGCCGATATTCGAAAAATGCATAATAAGAAAAAGCTTGATAAAAAAATAGAATCAAAGGAATTCAAAACCTATTTGCAACAATTTGAGCATCTAACAAAAAATGCAGCGGAACTTGTTCGCGCCAACAAAGAAAATCGTGGTTTTTCTAAGTTTGGTGGTTTACCAACCGTGCCGACTGGTTTCGTATGGCCAACAAATAACGATGAACCTAAACTATTTTTAGCTCAGTTTGATTTTGCAGAAATTAATCCTAATGGAATATTGCAAGATTTCCCAACAACGGGATTATTATATATTTTTAGTGAACAAACAATGGATCCATTTGAAAATTCATGTGTACTTCTATTTTTCAAGGCAACAAATGATCTTCAACTAGCGGTCAAGCCAAATAAATTAACAGCAATCTACAAAGAAATATATGTTACATCTAAAATAATAAAAACATATCCAGATATTGATTCTAGTAATGAAGCTTTTGAAGTTTATGAAAATGCTAATCAAGAAGAAATGGGAGATATTTATTTTTCAATGCAATCAAAAAATAATCACGCTTCATTTATCGGTGGCTGGGCAAGTAATAATGGTGAAAATGAGTTTTGTGCTGATTATGTTGATGATATCGATGAATGGGCTCTTCTTGGACAGATAGATGGTAAATATGCGCATATAAATGCGAAAGAAGTTGAAGAATTTTCTTCATGGGGAGATGATGGTGGTACAATATTTCTCTATATTCGAAAAGAAGATTTAAAAGCACGCGATTTTAGCCGAATCGAAGTAGATATTGATTATTATTGATTAATAAGTACGTAAATTAATTTCAAGACAGGCGAACGCCACAATCCAAAATCATTATTTTTGACTAATTCAACCAGAGTAAAAAAAAGAAAGAGCCCGACACATGGGCCCTTACAGCTTTCTGACTTCTAATTTAGGATTCATTTTGAGAATCACCAAACTTTGGCGACGAACCTAGGTACAAAATTCCATACAATTGGTTTTGTGGTTCGTTTGTAAATGCTTTTTTCAGCATTTCTTTTCCCTGTTTTTCAAACTGTAAATACAACTTACCACTTTGATCCAAATCGACAACAAATACCAACATTCTGTCGCTAACCGCAACAACGAATTATTATTGTGTCTATCTTTGTACCATTGATCCCGCAGTAATTCAACAGCTTCTTTCCATTTTGATTCATTTTCCAGTTCAACTAATTTTTCATTTTTAGCAAAAATCATCATACCGCTCCAAATTTATTTACATTTTTAAATAAAAAATTTATAATTAACAATTTTTACCAATTAATTATTGATAAAATTTCTAATTACATCAATCGGCAAGGCAAAACAAAAACCATACACAACAGTCCCAGTACTGTCCCTCAAGCGAAAAGTAGTCAACCCAACTAGTTTACCAGTAGCATCAAGCAAAGCTCCGCCACTATTCCCCTCTGTAATATTTAAGGAACACTGGATTGCCGTTATATCTTTACCATTTTTAACGATATTTAACCTTCGCTGAGAAATAATTCCACTTGCTATAGAAATACCATAATTTTGAGCGTTACCAATTGCATATACCGTTTCGCCTTCATAAACTTCACCATTTCTCAATTTGACCGGTGTAGCAATATCCGTACAAGGCTCAACACTAATTAAAGCTAGATCGTCATCATAATCAATTTTTTCTAACATAGCATTCATATATTCATCTCTATCAGAAAAACGAATTTGTATATTTTCAAACACTTTAGTTTCTGTATACTCTTCATAACTCACAACATGAGCATTAGTGACAAACAATCCACCGTCCCCAACACAAACAGCTGAACCATACATAATTATGTCATTAGTAAATGATTTCACTTCAACAACAGTATGTAAATTGTCATTATAAATTTTTTCAGCAGATAAAGTTCCATCTGATCTAAAAAAAATCAGAAAAAGAGATAAACACGACATTAAAATCGCTAAACCAGTAATTATTCCAATAACAATTGTCTTTGCATTATTTTTCAATTTGATTAACCTTTATGTCCGTCGCAGTGAATGTCAAATAGCCTAAACCTGCTGGTTCTTGACTTTCCGGACTCCAAATCAAACAATAAAAAGTGAAAAGCCCATCTTTAAAATATAAATCATGATTTAAAAAGAAAGAACCGACCAACGGGTATTCTTGTTCAACAATACTTCCCTCTTTAAAAACTATTTGATTATATCGTATAACACCCTGCGAATTATCAAAATCAATAATTAAATCATTTCCTTGTTTAAGGACCGCCTTAATTTTACAGTCATGCAACGAAAAATGTTCATTCCAACCGACACGTCGCAAAGCGACACTCATCATTCGCAAATCTTTCTCTGCGATAATTTGTTTATATTCAACCCCATTTTCAGCGGTTGCGGCAAAATTTAAGTAATCTTCCTTTGTGGAATATCGCGTACTCACAAAAATTCCCTCCTATTTATTGGTTGTAGATACCATCCACTGGAGTACCGAAAAAAGAGTGTCCCCCCACACGACCTAACAAGTGATAATGACAGTAATAACCAATACCTTTATGTACTTCCATCTCCGTAGCGCCACCACTAGCAGCGACAGCCAAATCCCGTGCCCACATCGACGATATAGTCCAAAAGTTCTGTCCCATCTTTATCGGCTCTATACATAAGCTACGCTTAACAGGTACTGGAATAATTCTCAATGAACTACCAACTAAAAAAGCTGGACAATACATCGCTTCATTTTTTCTTTCCAATTCACGAGTAAGCTCAGCCAAAACCTCAGCTGTAACTGTAATTGCATCTGCCAATACATACACACCAACAGCAACTGCAGCGATTGTAGCTGCAGTAACAGCAATCACCGATGTAGTTGCTCCAACTGCAATTACACTTGCTCCAACTGATGCACCAACTCCAGCAACAGCTACAGCTCCCACCCCAGCGGTCGACACTACCACAGCAGCAACAGCTACCACCGTCGCTGCAACAGCCACTACCTTTGCGACTTTTTTAACAGCGTTAAATAACTTCCCAAAAAAGCCACAATTATTTACCATGTCAACATTTGCCATTTCACTCATTAACACAGGCTCACCATCTACATTAAACACCGCATCAATTTTATTATTTTCATCATAAAAAACAGAACCTTGCAATGTTTCACTTTCTATAATGTCATCAAAATCCATAAAATTAACTGTTAAATATATCAAGTTGTTCACTGCATCGTAATCAATATTATATTTAACATTAACTGTATTTCCCTCTATAGAGTCATCAAGTCCTAAATTATCAATTTGTTCTTTTGTAACCGAAAAAGATTTTTCGGCATCTAGTGAAACACGTTCTTCTTTTGTTTCCAAAATATACGAATCAAACGATGTATCCAACATAGATTGATAATCAATGTCAGCGACAATAGTTCTTGTCATTTTTTCATCGTTATAATCGAATGTTCTTATCCTACTATTCCAAATAAAAGTTACACTTAATAAAATTCCTAAAATAACAGCGATACTAGTAAATAATATGTTTGTTTTTTTAATTATCACACTTTCTTGTACCAAAATTTAGCTTGTTTGTCAATTTTTTATTTATAAGAATAAAGGTACACAACATTGTGATAAAATCTTATTTGAACACCCTATATAATTAAATTGATTTTTAATTATTTATACACTTCTTTTACTGAAGATAATGTAAACTTTATCAGTTCAACTTGTTCAAGTAACTGTAAAGATTGATAATAATCTAATAATTAGATTGCAAATAAGTGCAGACTGCATTTACTGATAGGTTAAAAAAGTCGCCGTTGGTTCCGGTAAAGTTCTTAAAGTTGGTAAAAAATCTAAATCCTATTCTGTTTATTTGCCTTGTCTTACTTTTTAAACAACTAAACAGATAGTACAACCACCCCAAAGTAATCTCGGGCGTAAAAAATATGATTCAACAAACTGTTATAGTTCGTATTATTTGCTTTTGGCGGAGAGACAGGGATTCGAACCCTGGCCGCCTTTTACAGCGCTACTCCCTTAGCAGGGGAGCCCCTTAACCGCTTGGGTACCTCTCCAGGTTATTTCAGTCTAGGGCTTATTTTGTTTTTTGTCAAGTTTTGTTCGCTACTATACTGAATTTTCTTAGTATTGAATTTTATTGTTTATTTCTTGATATGTTTTATACAAGGCAAGTGTTTCTAAGCGATTAACTTCTGCGCAAACTTCAACTTTTGTTTCTGCATTTTTTTTAGCAAATTCTTTATCTCTGAAACCAATAACTGCGGTGTCGTCAATATTGCAACCATAGTAAACTTTCTTAATGTTCGCCCATAATATTGCTCCGAAACACATTGGACAGGGATAACCTGTTGTATAAATCTCGCATTCGCTTAAATCAAAAGTCTTTAATTTTTTACATGCTTTTCTGATAGCATTAATCTCGCCGTGACATGTCGGGTCATTATGAGCAACAACATGATTATGCCCTTTGCTAATAATTTTACCGTCTTTAACGATGACCGCCCCAAACGGACCGCCATGACCTTTTGAGATTCCTTTTCGGGCTTCTTTGATTGCCACTTGCATAAATTGATTCATTTTTTTTCTCCTATAAGTGTTTGTATCGACAATTATTGAACCACGCTGGGGTTAAAAGCCGGGTTAACCGGAACACCCATTAAAGTACAAACCGTCGCAGCAATGTTGGTTAAGCCGAATTCGCCGTCTTGCAATTTTACATCTGGTGTTCCGAATGGACAAATAATCATCGGCACTAAATTGTTTGTATGTGAAGTTTTGGTCTTCCCCGTTTCGTCTGCCATTTCTTCGGCATTACCGTGATCAGCAGTAATAATTAAATTGACACCTTGTTCACGGCAAACCTCGTACAAGCGCCCGACGCATTCATCCACTGTTTGACAAGCAATTACTGCAGCTTCAAAGTTACCAGTATGACCAACCATATCCGGATTTGGCAAATTACATTTTAAGAAATCATAGTCGCCGCTTTGAATTGCTGCAATTAATTTTTCAGTAATTGGTTCAGCTTGCATTTTAGGTGCTTTGTCATACAGATTGTTGAGTTTATCACTGGGAATTTCTAACCACGTTTCTAACTGTGCATCAATTGGTGCACTTTTATTGCCATTAAAGAAATAAGTCATATGTCCAAATTTTACTGTTTCGGTAACTGTGTACTGACGCACACCGTATTCACATAACCACGATGTTAAAGTATTATTTATGACTGGTGGTTCACACAAGTAATTTGCTGGCAAGTTCATTTCGGCATCGTATTGCAAAATACCAGCAAAGTAACAATCTTTTATTTGCGCAAATTGTTCAGTTGTAACATAATCACCGTTATCAAACATACGAGCTGTTTCAACGGCACGGTCGCCACGATAATTTAATAATAAAATTGCTTCACCATTTTTAATTAAGTTATTAGGGTCAACGATGACTGGTGGAACTTGTTCATCTGATAAAGTCGGATACGCTTGATAAAATTCTTCCAAATACGTACGCCAATCTTTTACAACAGGTGCTTTACCTTCCACACAAACTTCAAAAGCTTTAGTAAGCATTTCGGTTTGGGCTTGATAACGGTCCATAAAGATTTGACCACGTCCACCGATAACTGACAAGTTTGGTACTTGTGCCAAAAACTCAGCTGCCGAACGTGGACTGACGTCACGTCCATCGGTAATCGCAATCACGCTGAATGGCAAGTTTTGTTTTTGACATTGTTCAATCACTTGAAATAAGTGTTCAATATTACTATGAACTCGTCCGTTACTACACAAAATAATAATATTCAATTTTGGAAAAGTGCTGATTTTTTGCCAGACTGGTGATTTAAAAATTTTACCCGTCGCAAACGCATCATTCAATAAAGAAAGTCCTTGCTTGATAGTTACACCAGCTCCCATTGCGTTGTGACCAACTTCACTGTTCCCTGCATCTTTAGCACTATCAAGACCAACTTCGTGTCCACTAGCTCGAATTAAAGTATGAAGATGTGATTCCATTGCTTTGTTTAAATTAGGCATACCTGCAGCCGTTACAGCATTACCGGTCGTGCGTTCACAATAACCTAAACCGTCCATGACACACAAAACTGTTTTATTAAATTGCTTATTTGTCATAATTGATGACTCCATAAAATGAATCTACTTGCAAAGATGAACCAACGAAGAAAATACCGTCAAGATCACTTTGTGCCATATATTTTTTCACGTTTGCTGGTGTAATATGTCCACCATAAAGGATTGGTAAACTAGCATCCAATGGATTATTTTTTAAACCGATTAAACATTCACGGATGTGTTTTGCTACCATATTAACATAATCAGGTGTAGGCAAAATACCACGTTGTTGCACCCAAATTGGACGATAACAAACGATAATATCATTGATGTTAGAAACACCAACCAATGCACCTTGAATTTGACGTTTCAAAACTTCCAAGGTCAAATTGTTTTTATTTTCATCCCAAGTTTCACCAACACACAATACAGGTGTAATACCATACTTTTGTAAAAGTTTAATTTTCTTGTTAACAACTTCATCTTGCTCAAAACTTAGACGCCAAGTACCATCACCAACGATACAATACTTTACGCCATATTCTTTTAAAAGCTCAACACTTAGTTCGCCCATACGACCACCGAATTCAATTTCGCTGACGTCTTGCGCACCCAACTGCAATGGTTTAGGCATTTTCAAACGAGCAATTTCGTAATAACACGCTGCTGGTGCTACGATAACTTCGGTTTTGTTTTTGAGTTCTAAACCACGTTTATAAACTTGTTGAAAAAAGTCTAAAACTTCCTTTGGTTTTTTGTTTGATTTCCACGCTGCAAAAAATACTGGTCTACGCATTTTACTTGTTCTCCTTTTTTTGTAAGCACGCAATACCTGGTAAGGTTGTACCTTCGACAAATTCCAAGGCTGCACCACCACCAGTTGAAACGTGCGTAAATTTATAATCTTTGACAGCAGCAGCTGTATCACCACCACCAACCACACTAACAGCATCGCTTTGCATAATTAAATCAGCAACAGCGTGTGTACCACGCGCATTTTCCGGATTAACATCAAACTGACCTAATGGCCCATTCCAGAAAATCGTTCGGCTGTTTTGAATGATTGGCCGCCACGCATCCACAGTTGCCATTGAAATATCTAAACCTGTATCAGGTGCAATATGAATTATGGCACGGTGTTGTTTACCGTCGTCTTGCCATTCCTGTGCAATTTTACCACCAACTAAAACATTGTCAGCCGCATCAGCTAATTTCAAAGCTAACGGCATTTTATCACTGGCTTTTTTACCACCAATAATCACCGTAAACGGACGTTGTGGCTCGTTCGTAATTTGACTTAAATATTCTATTTCACGAGCCATTAAATAGCCAGCATACGCTGGTAAATAACTAGCAACACCAACGGTGCTGGCGTGTGCACGATGTGCAGCACCAAAAGCATCGTTAACGAATACATCACCAAGTCGTGCTAACTGTTTCGCAAATTCAGGTTCGTTCGTTGTTTCTGCTTTAGTAAAACGTGTATTTTCCAACAACAAAACTGCACCATTTGGCAAAGCTGCAACTTGTGCTTCAACGTTCGCACCAACTGTTTCGGTAGCAAATTGTACTTCCACCCCAGCTAACAATTTTTGCAAATGTAAATAAACTGGCTGTAAAGAATATTGTGGCTCTGGCTTACCGTCAGGACGTCCAAAATGGCTACACAAAATCACCTTCGCACCACGTGCCAAGCAATAACGTACTGTTGCCAAACTATCGACAATGCGTTTATCATCGCTAATTGAACCATCAACGGCTAGTGGCACATTGTAATCAACACGGATTAAAACACGTGTTCCTGTTTGAATCGGAGCATCTTCCACTCCAGCAAAATTGATTGTTTTCATGCTACATAATTATAATACGCCAAAATCAACTTGCCAAACAAAACACAGGACTTAGCGTGTTAAATCGCTATTATTTTTATTATTGCAATTTTGACAAGATTTACACTTCATACCTTTTTGTGTATTGATATTTAATTCAAACAATTTATTTTCATTTTTTTGATATTCTTTTATGACGTCATCAATTAGATTCATATCCATCGACGACATTGCTTTTTCAAGTTCTAATAATTTTATTAAGTTTGTATTTGACTTATCGTAACCGTTTTGCCCATATTTACCTATCATAGCATTCATAATTTCACGGGCGACTTCGATTTTTGTATTATCGTTCATCGTATTATCGTTCATTTGTATACTCCTATATAATATTTTACCACACCCACCGTTTAATTACAATCTTAAAAAAACACGGCGGTGTGCCGTGCTTTTAATTAGTTAACCTTATTTAGTTTATACATTACACCTGCGTCAGAATCGTAATAATAAATGTTATCACCGATACCCCACACACCCCGACCATCAATGTTCTGTTTACCTCTCCAAGTAACTGGTGTCCATACGCCATTTGCAAAATCAAAATTTTCATCAAAGATAAATTGAATTGAACCATTCGAGTAGTATTCATTTTCACCATCTGACCAAACACAATCTGCATTTAAATAAAAGCCATTGAGATAACCCCCAGAAGAACCCCAATTCTCTATTTCTTTATCCCAAACACTATAAAAGGTAGCGTTATATTTTGGTACATAATATGAATTATAAATTTTACCATCAGCTGACCAAATACGTTCATTACCATAGGTACCATATGTTGTAAAATCCGTTTCCGTCCAAGTATTTGTTGCCCTATCTAATTTATAATTAGTATTTGTATAGCCTCCATTATAATATTCATAATAAATGTGTTCGCCATCTGTCCAAATCTTATCACCATTAAAATTCGTTAAACCAGTCCATTCTTTTACAGTCCATTCACTTGTTGCTTTATTCAATTCGTAATGGTTTTCACCTTCTGAATAGTAAACACTGTCTCCGTCCGTCCAGATATATTCAGCCGAAAAATCCGTTAAACCAGTCCAGACCTTTTCTTCCCAAGTATTTGTTGATGTATTTAATACATAATGTTGTTGTTCTCCGTATGAACAATTTGAATAATAAATATTATCTCCTTCGTACCAAACATAATTAGTTGCAAAATTTTCGGGCATATTTGCGATTTCAATTGGTGTCCAATCATCGGGTTTAGCTACATACACAGCTTCGAATTCTACGTCGCCATTAATAACGTATGGCATTGTGATAACATCATCCGTACCTTTCACTTTCCAACCCACGAAAATTTCATCGTCCGTATTTTCCAAAGTTGGCAACGTAATTGCAAAACCACTTTCAACTTCAATTTCTTGTAATTGACCGTATTCGTCACGATAACTGTACGTTACCATTTCCTTATCCGGTGTATTGCTATTTTTACCATTAAGAACTAACACCGTACTGGTAATAATGGTTGCTACGGATACTGCAGCCACCAAAACCAAAAGCAATGTTTTCTTTATCTTTGTCATTTGTTTTTCTCCTTTTTACTAAAGATATTTATCCTTAGTATTTGCATTATTGTGAAAAAAAAAAAAATGTCAACTTGTTTTCGTAACAGCACAAAAAAAACACGGCTGTTACACCGTGCTTTTGAATTATTGTTGTTTCAATTAGATTTGTGGTGCAACTTGAACGCCAACACCCATTGATGAACAAACGGTAAT
>JAZSAE010000028.1:0-6739 GCA_045601705.1 Clostridia bacterium
TTTTTGACTGGTATTGCCACTTAATGTATCACCAGCACCACTAACTTTCCAGCCAGCAAATGCGTGAGTGTATGTATCTGGTCCAGTTGGTAAAGAAACACTGTCGCCTTTTTCGACCACGTTAATTTTCCAAATTTTGCCGTCTACTTCATAAGACACAACAGCCGAAGTTGGACTGACGTTAATCGTGTTTTGTAAATCGTCTAATACGTCCGTAATATCATTCACTTCTTCGGTTAGTTCGTTATTCCTGTTGGTTAATCCACTATTAGACAAACTAAAACTGATGGCAAATAATGTCGATATCGATGCCACACAGACCGAAACAAATAACATTAAAATACGAAATAATTTATTATTCATTTGTTCTCCTTTTGCGTAGTCATTAACATTAGTATGTAACGCTACTACTTAACTTATAATAAAAAAACCAAAAAAAATCAAATGAATTTTGTAATTTTATCAATTTGCCCGTAAAAAAAGAGTTGGTGGTTTCCAACTCTTTTCGTTGTGTTTTGTTAATTACGCTGTTGCGCCAGACATATTAAAGATACCGAACATCACGAAGAATATAATAGTTAAGACAGCGATTGAAATAGCACAAATAATAATCAAATTGCGAATGCGACCTAAATTATTTTTGTTACGATTTTTCGTGTAATAACTTTCACTTGCTCCTGTAATTGCATTTGTACCAGTACCTGAATCCGGTGGCGATACCAGAATCGCCACAATCATAATCACACTCAGTAAACTAATTAAACCAATAATAATACCTTGAATGATTGGGAATGTGTCACCAATCCACTTTGGCATATTTGATGGCGCTAATAATAAATTACGATAATTACTTAACATTTTTGTACCCTACATTTTGATAAAATTTCATACCTGTACCGGCTGGGATTAACTTACCAAAGATAACATTTTCTTTAAGACCTTGTAAGTAGTCAACTTTGTTTTTAACGGCAGCATCAACCAAGACCGAGCTGGTTTCTTGGAAAGATGCAGCTGACAAGAAACTGTCGGTACGTAAAGCTGCTTTGGTAATTGACAACAAGACACGGGTTGCACGAGCTGGACGCTTACCGTCATTGATTGCTAACAAGTTCTTGTGTTCAAATTCGATAACATTAACAACTGAACCAATTTGGAAGTCAGTATCGCCAGCGTCTTCAATTTTAACTTTCTTCAACATTTGACGTACGATAATTTCCAAGTGTTTATTGTTAATTGAAATATCTTGAGTCTTATAAACTTTGATAATTTCAGTAATAAGGTAATCTTGAACGGCTTTAATACCTTTGTTACGTAAGATATCGTGAGGATTGAAGACACCTTCGGTCAAAGCTGAACCTGGTTCAACAACATCACCTTTCTTAACAATAACTTTCATACTTGCTGGAATTAAGTATGGTACTTCCTTACCTTCGGTTGTCTTAATAATTACTTCAACACGTTTTTCAACTTGGTTAACAGCTGTAACCGTTCCACCAACGTCACTAACCAACGCAACACCCTTTGGTACACGTGCTTCCAAAATTTCTTCGACACGAGGCAAACCTTCGGTAATGTTCGAAACAGCAATACCACCACTGTGTTTGGTACGCATGGTTAACTGGGTACCTGGTTCACCAATAGATTGAGCTGCGATAACACCAACTGGTTCACCAACGCTAACCAATTCGTGGCCACTCATATCACGGCCGTAACATTTTGCACAAATACCGTGTTTGCATTTACAGGTCAATACGCTACGGATTTCAACTTCTTTAATACCAATTGCTTCAATGTAATCAGCCATTTGGTCAGTAATCATTGTGTCAGCAGCAACCAATACTTTCTTGGTATTTGGATCAACAATGTCACGGACTGCATAACGACCTTTGATACGGCTGGACAAGTGTTTTACGTAACCGTCCATACGTAATTCGGTCATTACCATACCCTTTGGTTTTTCACCTAAGGTTGCGAAACAGTCTTTTTCTGTAATAATAACATCTTGAGCAACGTCAACCAAACGACGAGTTAAGTAACCTGCGTCAGATGTTTTCAACGCCGTATCAGCCAAACCTTTACGTCCACCACGAGATGACAAGAAGTATTCTAATGGGGACAAGCCTAAACGGTAACAACCTTTGGTTGGAACGTCTTCTTTACGTCCAGAAACGTTAGCAATAATACCACGCATACCGGACAACTGCATAATCTGTTTGTTTGAACCACGAGCACCAGATGTTGCCATCATACGAATTGGATTTGTTTTATCCAATACTTTAATAACGTCATCTTGAATACGATCTGTTGCATCTTTCCATAACGCAATGTTACGGTCTAATTTTTCATCAAGACTCAACTCACCTTCGGCATAAGCTTTTTCAATCTTTTTAACTTTAGCTTCAGTGTCTTTAATAATTTGTTCACGGTCAGCAGGAATGGTAGCATCGAAAACTGACAATGAAATTGATCCTAAAGTTGAATATTTGAAACCAACTGCTTTAATTTTATCGATTGATTCACTGGTTACAGTTGCACCGTGAGTTTCAAAGATTTTAACAATCAAATTATTGATGTCTTTCTTAACAACTTCTTTGTTAATTTCGTAAGCAAATTTATTTTCTGGTTTACTACGATCAACAATACCGATATCTTGTGGGAAACATTGGTTAAACAAGATACGCCCAACGGTTGTTTCAACACGACCAAATTCTTCTTCTTCATCAAGGTTACCTTCAATTTCAAAGTTTGAACGACGAACTTGAATTTTAGCATGCAAATCCAACTCACCGATGTTATAAGCGTAAATAGCTTCGTTTTCGTCTTTATAAACGTTGCCTTCACCTTTTGCACCATCAATTTGTTGAGTCATATAGTAGCAACCCAAAATAATATCCTGTGTTGGAGTAACAACAGATTTTGAATCACTTGGTTTCAAGATATTATTTGATGCTAACATTAAAACACGTGCTTCTGCTTGTGCTTCTGGCGACAATGGAACGTGAACGGTCATTTGGTCACCGTCGAAGTCAGCGTTGAATGCCGTACAAACTAATGGATGTAAACGAATTGCACGACCATCAACTAAGACAGGTTCAAATGCTTGGATTGATAATTTATGCAACGTAGGTTGACGGTTTAACAAGACAGGATGATCACGAACAACTTCTTCCAAAATATCCCAAACTTGTGGTTTTTCACGTTCAATCAAACGTTTTGCACTACGGCTGTGATGAGCCAAGCCCATATCAACCAACTTCTTCATAACGAATGGTTTGAAAAGTTCTAATGCCATTTCTTTTGGTAAACCAACTTGATAATGTTTCAATTCTGGACCAACAACGATAACGGTACGACCTGAATAGTCAACACGTTTACCTAACAAGTTATTACGGAAACGACCTTGTTTACCACGCAAACCTTCAGCCAATGATTTTAATGGGCGACCTTTAGCACCTTGAACAGGTTTACCACGACGACCATTATCAATCAAAGCATCAACTGCTTCTTGTAACATACGTTTTTCGTTACGAATAATAACTTCAGGTGCACCTAAAGAAATCAATTTTTTCAAACGATTGTTACGGTTAATAACACGACGATATAAATCGTTAACATCTGTTGTTGCAAAACGGCCACCGTCAATTTGAACCATTGGACGCAATTCAGGAGGAGTAACAGGTAAAACATCCAATACCATCCATTCTGGACGATTGCCACTATTTTTGAAAGATTCAAGTAAGTCTAAACGTTTAATTGCTTTTTCACGTTTAGCACCTTTACCTTTTGCAATGATTTCGTTACATTCTTTAATTTCTTTATCTAAATCAAGAGAGGCCAACATTGTTTTAATTGCTTCAGCACCCATACCTGATTTGAAAGAATCAGTACCAAACTTTTCCCATGCTTCGTGTAATTCACGGTCTGATAAAATTTGACCATAAGACAATGTTGTTTTACCTGGATCGGTAACAACGAAAGAAACAAAATAAATAACTTGTTCCAAATTTTTAATAGTCATATTTAATAAGGTACCAATCTTTGACATAATACCTTTAAAGTACCAAATGTGAACAACTGGAGCAGCTAATTCAATATGTCCCATACGTTCACGACGGACAATTGAACGTGTAACTTCAACACCACATTTATCACAAACTGTACCTTTGTAGCGAATCAATTTATATTTACCACAAGAACATTGCCAATCTTTTTTTGGTCCAAAAATACGTTCACAGAACAAACCATCTTTTTCAGGTTTTTGTGTACGATAGTTAATCGTTTCAGGTTTTGTAACCTCGCCGTGACTCCATTCTCTGATTTTGTCAGGGCTAGCAATACTAATCTTCAAACTTTCAAAATTATTTAATTCAAACATTTTCCTTCTCCTTCTTATTCCTCAAACAATTGATCAATATCGAACATTTCTAAGTCATCAGCAGCTGGTTCTTCTATTGCCCCTTCGTTAAATTCAATTTCTGCTTCGGTTTCTTCTTTATTTTCTGTTTCGTTTGCTAACATTTCAGTGTCATCGACCACAGCATCAATTTTTTCTAATTCGACTTCTTTTTTATCTGCAGTATAAATACCTACATCAAAGCCAAGACCTTGTAATTCACGAATCATAACTTTACTTGCTTCTGGAATTCCTGGTTCAGGTAACTTAGTACCATTAACAATTGATACATAAGTTTTCGTACGTCCTTGAACATCATCAGATTTAACAGTCAACATTTCTTGTAAAATATGTGCTGCACCATAAGCTTCCAATGCCCAAACTCCCATTTCACCCATACGTTGACCACCGAATTGAGCTTTACCACCCAATGGTTGTTGAGTAACCAAACTATAAGCACCGGTTGAACGTGCGTGAATTTTGGTATCAACCATGTGATGTAATTTCAACATATACATATAACCAACGGTTGTACGATTTTGGAAAGGTTCACCAGTACGTCCATCATACAATTGCATCTTACCATCTTCTGGTAGACCGTTCTTACGGAGTAATTCTTGAATATCATTTTCGTTCGCACCATTAAATACAGGAGTTGCAACTTTCCAACCTAATGTTTTTGCAACAAGACCAAGTGAAACTTCCAATAACTGACCGATATTCAAACGAGAAGGAACACCCAATGGGTTTAACACGATATCAACAGGTGTACCGTCAGCCATATATGGCATATCTTCAACAGGAAGAATTTTTGAAACGATACCTTTGTTACCGTGACGACCAGTCATCTTATCACCGACTTTGATGTTACGTTTTTGAGCAATAGTAACTTTAATAACTTCGTTAACGCCAACATCCATTTCGTCGTGGTTTTTACGGCTAAAGCATTCAACTGCAACAACAACACCATCTTTACCATTTTCAACACGCAAGGAAGCATCACGAACTTCACGAGATTTTTCACCAAAAATAGCACGTAACAAACGTTCTTCTGGGGTTAATTCAGATTCACCTTTTGGTGTAACTTTACCAACCAAGATGTCGCCGGTACGAACAAATGAACCGACACGAACAATACCACGTTCATCCAAGTTTGCCAATGCATCTTCGCTCAAATTAGGAATATCACGAGTAATTTCTTCGTCACCTAATTTAGTAGTACGAACTTTACATTCTTTCAAGTGCAACGCAATTGAAGTAAATTTATCTTCTTTAACAACTCTTTCGGAAATTAAGATAGCATCCTCGAAGTTGTACCCTTCCCAGTTCATATAAGCAACGCACATATTTTTACCAATAGCCAATTCACCATTATTGGTTGCATAACCATCAGTAATAACTTCGCCAGCTTTAACTTTATCACCTTTACGAACAATAGGTTTTTGGTTAATACAAGCTTCCTCATTATAACGAGTAAACTTAGTTAATTTATAGTAATCACGTTCGTGGTTATCGTCACGTTCAATTACGATTTGGTCTGCTGTAACAGAAACAACAGTACCAGCTGCTTTGGCAGTCAACATTACGTTACTATCTAATGCAGCACGATATTCCAAACCTGTTGCAACTAATGGAGCTTCTGTGCGAATTAATGAAACAGCCTGACGTTGCATATTTGAACCCAACAAAGCACGACCCGTATCATCATTATTCAAGAAAGGAATCAATGCTGTTGCTAATGAAATAAATTGACGTGGACTTGCATCAACATAGTCAACGCTTTCACGTGGCATATCCAAGATAACATCACGATGACGACAAGTTACAAATTCGTGAGCTAAACGACCATCCTCTGTCAATGGTTCTGTACCTTGTGCAACATAGAATGCATCTTCTTCATCAGCAGTTAAATAATCAACAATATCAGTTACTTTACCAGTTGCTTTGTCGACACGACGCAATGGAGCTGTAATAAATCCATATTCATTGATACGTGCATACATTGCCAAACTGTTAACCAAACCAATTGATTGACCTTCAGGAGTTTCAACAGCACAAAGACGGCTATTATGTGTATAGTGCAAGTCACGAACTTCACTTGTTGCACGTTCTTTAACGATACCACCTGGACCAACAGCTGTGATTTTACGTTTTTGAGTAATTTCAGTTAATGGATTGTTCGTATCCATCACGTGTGACAATTGAGAAACAGCACAGAAATCACGCAATGAACGAGTAATTGCTTTAGCATTGATAATGTTCAATGGATTAATAGCCTTACTGTTAATTTCCATAGTCTGCATTGTTTCACGCATATTGTTACGCAATTTCAACATACCATCTTTG
>JAZSAE010000029.1:0-9015 GCA_045601705.1 Clostridia bacterium
TTTATATTTTAAAGGATATAAAATATTGTAAATCAAAAAAAATATTGCAACTAAAACAATCAAAAATGTTGATGCAATAATAATTAACTTTTTCACTTTTATATATTATTTCTCATAAACGATTAAAAATGCGTTTACCAACTGTGTAAGTTAAAATTATTATAATTGCTGTTACTAAAGTTAAAGAACTGATTAAAATTAGAGCAATCAATGTAATTGACAGTTTGAATAAAAGCCATACTGAAAGCCCTACTAAGCCTAAAACTAATAACATTCCACCAAACATTAAAATAAACCCACTAATACTTTGCTTAATTAAAGTATGTTCATTTTCAAAATCAAATTTTGGAAAGAGTAAATTTATAAATACACCACTATAAGAAACTAAAACAGAAGTAATAATTGGAATAGCCATCATAATGATAAAATTAAACAACGACAAATTTAAAGCAAACCGTAAAACAATTCCGCAAATTAAGGTCAATGGTACTAACAAAATAATATTAAATAATGCCTTTGCCGTGAGTACTGTTGAAGCTGAAATTGGCATACTGCGTAAAATCCAAAATTGTTTACCTTCAATCGAAATAGAAACGGCTGAAGGATATGTTAAAACAGCAGCAAAAGCAAAAATAAAACCAATAAATAAATAAATCACACTATCTGGTAAACCGGTAAGCATTAGTAACGGCAAAAAAGATTGAGCCTTATCATAAATCAACCATCCAGTTAAAACTAACATTGCTAAAGGTCCAAGCAATGTATTTATCATTAATGTTGGTGAATTAAAGTAACGATTTGTTTCAATTTTTAATAAAGACTGTAATGGAGTATTGACTTTTTTGCTAATACTGATTGATTTAAATTGTGCTGATCGACTTTCACGATTTAGCAGTATTGCATTTAACCAACAACCTAAAATGAAAAGTCCAATAATGCAAGTTATCAATGGAATCATTACTTTGGGATCAAATATAATAATCCAATTAACAACGTTGAACATAATAACAGGGTCTTCCAAATTTAAAGTAAAAAACTCATAAACAACCATTACAGCTATTAACGTTACGAGGGTAAAAATTGCTTTCGAAATATTCCCTACTTTTGAATTAGAAAAACAAACAGTTACAACAAAATCTATAACTGCTGATAATCCGACTGCCATTAAGGGAATCAAAAACATAACCGTAAAACAACCAATTACTGTAATTAGGTTGAAAGGTGTATAGACAAGATACGCAATAACACTTGGTAAATAAAACAATAAAACAAAAGCAAAATTAAAAGCAAAACTTGATAAAGATTTTGCAATCATGATTTCAACTTTTTTAAATGGCATACTTAACAATAATTCGGTATCGTCAGCTTTTTTGCCACCTGTAATTTTTTGCAAGGCAAATAAAACAGCCATGAAGACTGAAATAATTAGTCCCATTGCCAGAACAACGCTAATGTAGTTATTAGATTGTTCTTCTCCAGGAATTGGTTGAGAAAATGTTTCTGCTAAAAATAACATGAACGTTTGAATTAAAGCAAAAAGTATAGCATATAAAACTACAATACCTAGTATACCAGTTATTGTTTTTGAGCGTGAATTTTTGCGTCGCAAGTTACCAATTCCACACAATAAATAATTTTTTAGGAGTATCCACACATTACGCATTCAAGAATACCTCTTCTAAACTTTTATCTGCCTTGATTTCTTGCATTGTACCTTGTTTTATAATTTCACCATTTTTAATCATAATAACTTTATTACAAAGTTTTTCAGCAACTTCTAAAACGTGTGTCGAATAAAAAATCGCACCACCATTCTTCACAAAATCATGCATAATATTTTTCAAAGTAAATGATGCTTGTGGATCTAACCCGACAAATGGCTCATCTAAAATCAACAACTTTGGTTTACGCATAAAAGCTGCAATTAAAACTAATTTTTGACGCATTCCGTGCGAATACGATTTAATTGGCAATCCTAAATCATTTGTAAGATTCCATTGTTCTGCATAATATTGAATTGCTTGATCACGGTCTTCTATTGATATTCGATAAACTGATGCAACAAAATTCAAATATTCGTTACCTGTTAGACTTGTATAAATATCCGGATTGTCGGGAATATAAGCTGTAATTTTTTTACAATCTAGTGCATTATTTTTGACAGACTTATTATCGATTAAAATTTCACCGTCATTAAAATCCAAAGTTCCAACAATACAACGAATTGTTGTCGTTTTCCCTGAACCATTCGGTCCAATAAAAGCACAGATATCACCTGTTTCAACTGATAAATTAACATTTTTTACCCCAACTTTTCCGTTGGCATATGTTTTACATAAATTATTTACTTTTAACATAAATACATTATAACATAATGTTGTTATGACAACAAAACAAAAAAATCTATTATTTTATACGAGTATTATCATAATTGATTATCGCTTTAAAATGTTCTTCACGTTGTAAAAAATCTTTCAAAGCTTCTGCAATATTATAGATATTGTATAAATCGTTAGATCCTACATATTGTGCAATAATATCATTTATTGCATGAAAGTTACGTGTATAATAGTGTAAAGTTAAATCTTTAATTCCCTTATATGCTTTAATATATGCAATTAAATTTTCGATATTATTTGCATTTTTAACAGATACGTATAATTCATTTAATGGTTTTTTTTCGTAAAGATCGTCAATGTCAAAAGTTGTTTCATAACGCTCAACTCTTTTAATAAAACTATTTAATTTTTGTTCATCTAAAAATTCGAAATTACGAAGGTTTTTGTCATATGGTTGCTGATACGCATCAGTAAAGCATTCTAAACGAATTGTATCAACTTTAATATTTAAACATTTACATTTGAAACGTGCATATTTTAATTTTTTTGCTAATTGTGGTTCGTATATGTTGTATTGTTTATTAGGTAATTTCCATTTACCAAGTTTGAAAATTAAATGTTGTGTTGTATATAAAAATAATGAAGCTTTTTTACTTGTTAAGTATTGTGAACCTTTTTGATAATAGGTTTTAATTTTATTTGAAATTATTTGTAAAGCTGCTTCAACTTTTAATAATTGAGTTTCATTTTTCGCAGTAAGCAACATTTTGAAAGCACGTTCAAAATCTTCTGAAAGTAATTCATCATATAGTAAAGATTCAATTCCAGCAGCGACAGTTTTGTTGCTTGTGATTTTCGAAATAATTTTAGTTATTCCTATTTTACGAGCTGATTCAGCGCCCAAAAAAGTTTCCAAAGGTACATCTTCGAAAATTAAAGTACTTAACTTTTTGCCGTTGTTAAAATCAGCCATTTAACTAATAAACCACAAAAAGATATAAAAAGCAATACTTTATTACTAAATGTTTTGACATTTTTTGTCGTTATTTGTAAATCTTATTTATTTCTTAAATTGTGAATTATACAACTTTGCGTATGCACCATTGCTTGCCATTAACTGTTCGTGATTGCCTTGTTCTACAATGTCACCTTGCTCTAAAACTAGTATTTTATCAGCATTACGTATGGTTGATAAACGATGTGCAATAATAAATGAAGTTTTATTTGCTGACAATTTGTCCATAGCTTTTTGTACTAATTCTTCGGTTCGGGTATCAACTGATGATGTTGCTTCGTCAAGAATAGAGAATGGCGATTCTTTTAACATACCACGTGCTATTGTGAATAATTGACGTTCCCCTGCCGAAACATTGTTATTTTCATCTAAGACTGTATCTAAACCATTCGGTAAAGCTCTAATAAATTTTTCAATACCAATAATACGACAAACTTCCATAATCTTTTCGTCACTAATGCTTTCACAGTTATAGCATAAATTTTCACGGACTGTACCTTTGAACAACCAGGTATCTTGTAAAACCATTGTAAATAAATCATGAATATTTTCACGTGTTAGTTTTTTAATTGATTTACCATCAATTAAAATATCGCCATCATCTATGTCATAGAACTTCATTAATAAATTAACCAAAGTGGTTTTTCCAGCACCAGTTGGCCCAACTATTGCAACTTTTTGTCCTGGTTGTACTTCACACGAAAAGTTTTTGATAATTAATTTTTCAGGACGATAACCAAACTTAACATTTTTAAAAATAATATTTCCTTTTGCTTTTTTCGGGTCAAGGTAATCAATACAGTTTTCTTGACTTGACATTTCTTTTTCTTCTAAGAATTCGAACACTCGTTCAGACGCAGCAATACCAGATTGTAATCGATTCATACATTGCGAGATTTGAGAAAGTGGATTTGTGAATAGACGAACGTAAATTACAAATGCAAAAATTACACCAACATTGATAGATCCATTTAAACATAAAATTGCACCAACGATAGCTACTGCTAAATAACCTAATTCGCCAACAAACCCCATAATTTGTGGTGTTAAATTACCAAAAAATTCACTCATTTTATTACTTTTGTATAGTTTGTTATTTAAGTCATCAAATTCTTGTGTAACTTTATCTTTAGCATTATAGGCTTTGACAATATTATGTGCTGCATAAATTTCTTCAATATGTCCGTTGATTTCACCTAGTTCATTTTGTCGACGAATAAAATATTTTTGTGAATATTTCAATATGATAATCATAATTACCATACCAACCATTGACGCTAAAATAGCAGTGATTGCCATAAGCCAGTTTGTAATGAACATCATTAGTGTTGAGCCAAGTAGTAACGCAACCGAACTGAAAAGTGTACCAAGTGAATTTGAAAGCGAATGAGAAAGAGTGTCAACATCATTAGTAATGCGAGATAGCACATCTCCACGAGTATGTGTATCCATAAAAGACAATGGAATACGATTTATTTTTTTTGAAATTTCATCACGTAAATTCTTTGCAAAACGGTTGGAAGTTGTTGCCATTATTAATTGTTGAATAAGTGAAAAAATTGCACTTAATGCATAAATAACTAACAACGTAATCGCAATCTTATGAATCAAAATCATATTGATAGGTGCAGGATTTGGATTAACTTGTGTTGGTATACCGGCAAAAATTGTATTACTTAAATCAGTAATTTGATTAGGTCCGATTATTGATAAAATTGAAGATGCAATTGCTAATAAAATAGAAATGATAACAGACACCAAAAATGGTTTCAAATAGACCATCATATTTATTAATGCTTTTTTTAAATTTTTAGGTTTTTCTCCAATGTTACCATGACCATGTCCAAAACCACGACCTTTAGGACGTCTTACCTCAGCCATTTAATTCCTCCTTGCTTAATTGTGAATAAGCAATTTCTTGGTATGTTTCACAATTTTTTAATAGTTCACGATGTGTACCAATGCCAACACATTCACCTTTTTCTAATACAATAATTGTGTCCGCATTCATAATCGTTCCAATACGTTGTGCAACAATAATATTAGTAGCATTTTTTGTATGTTGTTTTAATTCGGTACGTAATTTATAATCCGTAACATAATCCAAAGCTGAAAAGGCATCATCAAAGATATAAATTTCTGGATCACGTGCAACGGCACGAGCAATTGATAATCGTTGTTTTTGTCCACCAGAAAGGTTTGTGCCCCCTTGAGCAATATTTCCATTATAACCATCAGTCATTTTTTCAACAAAATCTGTACCTTGTGCAATTGCAATAGCTTGCTTGATTTGTTCGTCAGTTATTGTTTCTTTATCATTTTCACCAAAAGCAACATTACTATTAACCGTCCCAGAAAATAAGATGGCACGTTGTGGGACATAACCAATTTTATTATAGAGTGTCTCTAGTTTATAGTCTTTAATATTGATACCATCAATTAAAATCTCACCTTCAGTGCAATCATAAAAACGCATAATTAAGTTTACAATTGTGGTTTTACCACTACCAGTTGAACCAATGAAGGCTAATGTGTCCCCCATTTTTGTTTTAAATGAAATATTTTTCAACATTAGTTCTTCAGTATCTGGATATTTAAAACTGACATTACGGAATTCAATCACACCTTTGGTTTTAGTATCTCCGTTAAGTGAACCATCAATAATACTATTTTTAGTACTTAATACTTGGTTAATACGCACAGCAGAAACACTAGCACGTGGCCACATTACAAAAATCATAACGAGCATTAAAAACGAAGAAACAATTTGACTAGCATAACCATTGAATGTTCCCATATCAGCATATAAAATACTTTTAGTAAAATCAGCACCGTTAATTAAATATGCACCAATCCAATAAATTCCCAAAGATAATAAATTCATTACTAGATACATTAAAGGATTCATAAATCCCATTGTACGTTGTGTAAAAATATGAGTATTTGTTAAAATTTTATTTTTCTTTTCAAATTTATCTTCTTGATATTTTTCAGCATTAAAAGCATGAACAACACGGATGCCAGATAACTGTTCTTCCGTTACATTATTCATATCATCAATATAATTTTGCATTTTTTTAAATTTAGGAATTGCCAAAGACATAATAATTGTCACGCCTACCAAAATAATAATTACAGAACCGGCTGTTAGTGTTGTCCATTCCCAACTTTTATTCGCAATTTTAGTAATTGCCCAAATTGCAGTCAACGGAGCTTTAATTAACATTTGCATTCCCATCGCAATGAAAATTTGTACCTGTGTAATATCATTTGTACTACGGGTAATTAAACTTGGCACAGAAAAATTTTTCACATCAGCCATTGATAAGTTATGAACTTTTAAATAAACCTCACGGCGCAAATTACGTGCCAACCGAGCTGAAATTAAAGCAAAGAAAAATCCACAAAAAATTGCACCTAACAAACTAATTAAAGCACAAGTTAGCATATAACCACCTTGTTCTAAAATTCGTTCAATAGCTCCACCACTTTGAATTATTAATAAAATATTACGTGTATAATCAACAACTTTGATATCAAGCCAAACTTGAAGCACAATAAAAACTACTGCGCAAAAAAAGTACAGCCAATCAACAAGTCGCAGACGTTTCACTAATTTGAACATCTTTAAATCATCCTCCTCTTGACGCATTGGATTATTTGATAATCTTAACCGAACTAGAAAAAATATGGTTAACTCAATATAATCTTACGATTTATATTTATATAACAAAAATTAAAAATTGTTGCAAGTTTTTTTAATATTTGTGTCTAAAATTTATTTAGTAACTTATAGTTGCACTTTACACTGAGAATAGTTAATGTTAATCTATTAAATATGGAAATTGAATCCAAAAACTCAACCGATTCTGTAAAACAAACAGTTTGGCAATATTTATTCAACTTTAAAGTTGCAGTTAGTGCCAGTATTGTTTGGATTGGCTTGATTTGTCAAGATTTCTACGTTTATGTACTAAATTTCACCTGGATTTCCGACTGGAAATTAGGAGAAAGTACACCATATAAAATTGAATGGATTTTAACTTTATTATTTTTGTATTGTTTATTTTGCTTAATCAATTATTTAGTTAAACTCCCCGCATTACAAAAGCTTTATAACAAAAAAATTGCATATACTGTGCTTTTCGTATGGCTTATTATGAATGTTAGTTGTTATCAGTTATTATACTTTAATTATTTTATTGAATATACTAAAAACTATGTATATAAATTAAAAGTAATTCACTTATTTGCTTTATATTCGCTAGTTTTAGTTATTATACAATTAATTAAGCGTTTTAAGGAAAATAGAATTAAAAATCAATTAATTTTATGTACAATTTTTTGTTTAGTTGGTTGGGCGTTTTTATTATTAACATATCCTGGAACATGGGGGGCTGATGATATTATTATTGTTAATACTGCAGGTAATTATGAATTAAATGCTTGGCATCACTATTTTAGTGGAACATTTCACATTCTTTGTCTACAAACTCTTCCTTTTGTTTTTAGTGTTCCATTTTTTCATATACTTTTAAATTCGTTGATGTACAGTTACAGTGTTGTAACGTTAGCCAATATTTTTACTAAAACCAAAAGACAAAAAATCATATTAGAAACTTTATTATCATTTGTGTTTATTTTTCCACCAGTTCTTTTCCATATGCTTGGTGGTTTTAGAATTGGTATTTTTCAGTTTTTGTTTTTATTTTTATTAACAAAAATAGTTTACCTATTTTATAATAAAAACAAAATTACGTTTTTTAATCTTATTGAACTGATCTTTTTTACAATTATTGTTAGTTCTTGGCGTACTGAATGTTTTTATATGCCTTTTGTTTTATTATTAGCATTGTTTTTATTTGGGGAAAAAAGAATTAGACGGTCTATCGCAATTTTAACTGCTATTATTTCTCTTTTTGGGGTTTTGATTATAAATAATAAAAATAAAAATATTGTTGGAAATAATGATTATTTAATATCGGGTACTATTCCTGTTGTTTTTTCCATTATAAAAGAGGTCGATCAATTAGATATAGAAACAGTAAATTTATTGAACAAAATTATCAATGTAGAAGAAGTCAAAAAAACAGAATATGCATATCAAGCAGTTAACTGTATTCGCTTTAATCAATATTCAGATTCTGATTTTAAAATTTATATATCTAAAATATTAATTTTAACATTAAAATATAGAGATGTTGTATTTGATTACATGAAAACTAATTTTCTTGATACAGCATTACCTAATTATAAATTTATTATGCCAGGTTTTCCAATGACTCATTCTATAATGACTTTTTTAAATAAAGAATATGACAGGTTCTATTTTGAAGAAGACACAAATATTAGTAATAGCTATTTATATAAACCAATAAATTTAAACTTACGAAATAATACAATTAAATTTTTATGTGGAATAACGGGAGATATTTATAACTTAAAGGCTACTTTTAATTATTATTTATTTTTTAATTTACTTTTCCCACTAATTTTAGGATTTATAGCAATCATAATAATATTGATTTTACGTAAAAATTTTATGTTAATTATATATACTGCTTTAGTACTATATTTTGCTTTTGTGTTTTTAACTGCACCATCTGGAAATTTCTTTTATTATTTACCTATTTATTTGTGTTTGTATGTTTTTAGTATTCC
>JAZSAE010000030.1:0-8146 GCA_045601705.1 Clostridia bacterium
ATTTTCAGAAAACATTTTTATTTTTTTTACAACAACAGATAATCTAAAACAAACAATCATTAAAGCATATGCTGAAATTACATAAGAACAATACTGCAAAAAGGAAATAGGATTATTAAAGGCAAAACTATATATTAACCCAAAAATAGCAATAGCCGTAAAAACTACAACTATTGCTATATGTGGATAACATATCATTTTTAAAAATTTATTTCTTTCAAACAAGACATATCTCCTAAATTTAGACATTTTGTTAATATATTTATAATAGTTTGAATTTCTTCTTTGCAGTCATTCTTTATCCAATCGCGCATTACAGCGCTCATCCCCGACAAATAAAAACTCATCATATATTTTTGTTCACTCTTTGGAACTAAAAATCTATCTAATATTGGTTCAAATATATTTATATGAAGATGGTTAATAATGTATTGCTCTTTTAATATTGTGGGTTGTGAATAAGCAATTTTGTATATTGCTTTATTTTCTTTTAAAAATTCTAAATATGGCAATAGATATTCCGGTGTAATTAACAATAAATCTTCTAATTTAGAGTCTTTTATAATTTTTTTATTTATTACTTTATTGCTAAATTTTTTGTTAATTTTATGTCCAACATACTCAATACATTCCGAAAGTAAGTCATCTATCGTTTCATAATGCAGATAGAATGTAGAACGATTCACCCCTGCTTTTTCACAAATTTCTTTTACTGTAATAAAAGCATATTCTTTTCTTTCAAGCAACAAAATCAATGCCTCATCCATTAAACAAGCAGTATTATAATATTTACTTTCAGATTTATTTAATTTGTTGCTTTCCACTTTCTTATTCCTCCTCAGCAATTTCTTTTGCTAAACGAATAATGTCAGAGCCATATTTTTGTTTACCACTTTTGAGCATTTTCTTATAAATTGGATAGTTTACACCACAACCTATAAGTCCAACAACTCCAACAACAACACCAATCACCATTGATAATGTTGTTCCACCACCAATAGCCCCCATACAGAAACTCATACCGGTTCCAAGGATAAGAGCAAAGATAACACCAAAAGTATAAGTAAATACTTTAGCTGGCTTTTTTGCTTTTTGGTCTAATTTTTTTAGAGCGACAACCTTTGACGTTTTCTTAGGTGCATACTCATTTGCAATTTGTTCTGCGTAAATTTTGTCTGTGTTCATTTTATCTCCTTTTATTTTTAATACCATTATTATAGCAATAATTTTTCACAAGTTCCACAACACTAAAAATAAAATGTGTTGATTTAAAGAAAATAATTTAGAATTTTTTAATAAAAAAGACACCCTATCAATTATTTTGATAAAGTGCCTAATTAGTTTCATAAACTAATAACTACGGCGTTCTTTTTTTATGAGAAAATTTGAGAAAAATTTTTATTTAAGCATAATAAACGACATCACTATAATTACAGCAACCACATCCTGAACTACTTCTGTTCCAACAGCTATTACATGCAGTTGTATAATAATATGGTTGATTGAAACCATACGGATAAATATATCGATTGCTATAACCATAACCATATACTGGACAATAACACCACATATTGATTTCTCCTCCTTTGCAAACCGCTCCAAAGGCGGTCATTACTTCATTGTATGCGTAAACATAAATTCTGGTACTTGTCCCACAATTATGCTATCGGCAAACAACATATCAACAGCAACCTTAGTACGTTTCGTACAAAACGGCAATACAATATCAACCACAGCATAGGTACGCAATGTAATTTTGTGTTCCGTTTGGTTAATCCCAGCCGTCTTGAATTCAGAATCAAAACTGCAATTCATTGCTCCTATTAGTTTGAACTTTAACCTTACTGTCCACCCCTGTCCCACAAGGAACGGAATCCCCGAAAAAGTTCCTACTGGCACAGGAAGACCTTGATTACCTAATTCGGTTAAATAATTTTGCGCATACGTAGAAACTTTGACAGCCAAAAAGTTCATTGCCACAGCGTCTGCATTGATGCTAGTAATCGTACCGTTCTCATCACGACGAATGTCCGTTAAATTACTATACGTATCGGCATTCACTACATCGGCTATCCCAGAGTTGACAGCCTGCACAGCTACTGCATCAATCAAAGCACCAGCATAGTTAAACACAACAGGATTCACGGCAAAAACCAACCAAACTGCACAAACAGCAACCACAGCTCCAATTCTTAAAGTCCAACAAGTAATTCGTCGCATAATTATATATACGGCTAAATCGACTTGCATTTTCTGTAATTTTCGTGCTAAACTAAAGGCACGCTGATGTAGCACAGTCGGTAGTGCATTTGATTCGTAATCAAAAGGTCGCGAGTTCGAATCTCGCCATCAGCTCCAAAAAAAACGCATAATCAAGATAGTTATTCAATATTTATTGACAATGGCAATTCTTATTGTTAGTATCATAGTCATTTCTGTCATCGGCACAATTGCTCATTTTATTTATGAACTATCAGAACATAATAAAATTGTTGGATTGTTCGGTTCTGTTAACGAAAGCACGTGGGAGCACATCAAGATTGCCTTGACAGCGACCATTCTTTGGAGTTTGATTGACGGTTTCATTTACGGCCCAAATCCAAATTATTTTTTAGCCAAATTATTCAGTTTATTAACGGTAATTATTTTGATGCCACTGCTCTTTTACGGCTACCAATTTATCTTCAAAAAAGACAATACTGTTGTTAACATCCTTATCTTTTACGTTGTTATTATTTGCAGTCAACTGCTGTTCTTTAATCTTATCGCACTCAAACCAGTCAACTTTTTCTGGCAATATTTAACAATCATTGGCACATTCATTGTCTTTGGGTGTTATCTAACTTTAACTTTGATGCCACTACGTAACTTTTTATTTAAAGACCCAATTACCGACGATTACGGATTCAAAGGCCATTTTGACGCAACAACTAAAAATGAACAAAAAAAATAACCCCAACAGGGTTATTTCACTTTTGGAGCGGGTGATCGGAATCGAACCGACGCTATCAGCTTGGAAGGCTGGAGTTCTACCATTGAACTACACCCGCAAACAACCCAATATAACACAGTATTTTATAAATATCAATCAAAACTTTACCAGCTTAGGAATTAAAATATTGACAATGGCTAAAATTTGTTTAATAATACTTTTGAGCGAGGTTTGATTTGGCATTTTCAAGTTTGACGGAAAAATTTAAGCATATCTTTGCGAAGCTAACGCGAAGTGGTAAACTCACAGACTTAGAGATTAAGGCTGCGATGCGTGAGATAAAATTAGCATTACTTGAAGCCGACGTTAATATTGCCGTCGTCAAAGATTTTATTGCCAAGACATCAGAAAAATGTTCTGGCGAAACCGTAATGCAATCTTTAACGCCAGGTCAACAAATTATTAAAATTGTTCACGAACAAATGACAGAACTACTTGGTGGTGGCAACGCTAAACTTAACATTGCACCAAAACCACCAACTGTCATTATGATGGTCGGTTTACAAGGTGCTGGTAAAACAACCTTTTGTGGTAAATTAGGTCAACTATTAAAAGGTCAAGGCAAACGTGTTTTACTTGTTGCTGATGACATCTATCGCCCTGCTGCGATTGAACAACTAAAAGTTGTTGCTGGACAAGCTGGTGTCGCTTTCTTTGAAGATGGTAATAAAGATGCCGTAAAAATTGCTAAGAATGGTATCAAACACGCTTTATCAAATAATCTAGATACGGTGATTATTGATACGGCCGGCCGTTTACATATTGATGATAATTTAATGCAAGAGTTAACTGCGATTAAAAAGGCAGTCAACCCTGCTGAAATTTTATTAACCGTTGATGCGATGACCGGTCAAGATGCAGTCAATGTAGCTAAAGAATTTAACGAGCAACTTGACATCACTGGTGTCGTTTTAACTAAACTAGACGGTGATACTCGTGGTGGTGCTGCAATGTCGATTCGCTACGTTACCGGTAAACCTATCAAATACAGTGGTACTGGTGAAAAGATGGGCGACATTGAACCCTTCCACCCTGACCGTATTGCACGTCGTATTCTCGGTATGGGCGACGTCTTGTCTATCATTGAAAAAGCTCAATCTGTGATTACTGAAAATGAAATGAAACGTATGGAAGAAAATTTCCGTCGTAATGCTTTCACGTTGGAAGATTTCTTACAACAATACGATAACCTAGCCAAAATGGGCAACCTTGACGATATTCTCGAAAACTTTGGCGGCGTAATGGGTGGTCGTGTAAAGTTCGGTAAAATTGATGAACAAACAATGGCTCGTAACAAAGCAATTATTCAATCAATGACGATGGAAGAACGTACCAACCCTGACATCATTAAATTCAGTCGTAAACAGCGTATCGCTCAAGGCAGTGGCACTTCGGTACAAGCCATCAATCAATTGTTAAAACAATTCGAACAAGGTAAACAAATAATGAAACAATTTGGTGGTAAAATGGGTAGCAAAATGATGCGCCGTTTCCGTTAAACAACATCAATAAATTGGGCGTTCCCATTCGGGTTGTAAGTCCCAAAAAATAAAATCAACAAAAGGAGGAGGAAAAAACAGCATGGCAGTTAAGATTCGACTGACAAGATTAGGTGATAAAGGAAATCCTTTTTACCGTGTAGTTGCAGCCGACGGTCGTTGCCCACGCGATGGCAAATTCTTAGAAGTGATTGGAACATACAATCCATTGACTGAACCAGCAGAAGTTAAAATCGACAAAGATTTAGCACAAAACTGGTTAAACAATGGTGCTACCCCAACACCGACCGCGAAGAAAGTATTGGAAATGGCTGGCGTTTTGAAACCGACTAAGTACACCCCAAGTGCAAATCGAGTTAAAAAGAACCAAAAACCTGAAACAGAAGAAAAAAAATAAGAAAAGGAATATAAATAAAAATGAAACAAGTTATTGAACTAATTGTTAAAAGTTTAGTTGAAAATCCTGACGCAGTAGTGTTAGAAGACGTTATTGACGGCGACAACGTAACTGTTAAAGTTAAAGTTGCTGATGGCGATATGGGCCGTGTCATTGGTAAAGGTGGTGCAACTGTAACAGCAATTCGTACCATCTTAAAAAATTGCAACAGCCGTGATGGTAAACGTTACTTCATCCAAATCGGCGATGAAGTTCGCGCATTGCGTAAAGAAGTAAAAGATGCAAGTTATTAAGCAACCTGCATATACATAAACAAAAGGAGAAAAATAAAATGGCAAAAAAAGGTAAAGATTACTTTGGATTAAGTTTCATCGTTAGTTTAATCTTAGCGATTATCCCAGTAACATCTTGGATTTGTGGTGCAGTAACCCGTTTCCAAGAAGGTAAAATTGTTGCTGGTATCATTCGTTTAGTTTTCGGTTGGAACATTATCTGGATTTTAGACATCATCTTTATGTTAGTTAACCGTCAAATTTTCCGTTTATTAAACGTTTAATTGACAAACAAAAATGCCAAACAAAAAGACTGCTCGCTTTGGGCAGTTTTTTTATGTTATAATAACCTATGCAACCATTAGGTGGCGGCTGGGACGAGTTATTAGCACCTTTATTTACGGATGAACGTTATACCAAAATCCGTAATTTTTTAAAATACGAATATACAACACAAACCATCTACCCCAGTATGTACGACTTATATAATTGTTTTCGCCTAACACCCGTTGACCAAATTAAATGCGTCATACTCGGACAAGACCCTTACCACGAACCAAATCAAGCTCACGGGTTATGTTTTTCGGTTAAACCTGGCGTACCACTACCTCCATCATTACAAAATATTTACAAAGAAATTCAAACTGACCTCAACATCAAACAACCGAATTGTGGTGACTTGACGAAATGGGCAAAACAAGGCGTGCTTTTATTAAACACTACTCTTTCCGTCCGTGCGCACCAAGCTAATTCACACGCTAACTGTGGCTGGGGATGGTTTACCGACAATGTTATCCAACTAATCAGTAAACACACAAAACATACCGTCTTTTTGCTTTGGGGTAGTAACGCACGCAGCAAAGTTCCACTCATTGATAAAACCAAGCATCTAGTTTTAGAATGCGCTCACCCCTCACCTTTATCAGCATATCGTGGCTTCTTTGGTTGCCGACATTTTTCACGCACAAATGATTATTTAATTGCCAATCAAAAAACACCAATCGATTGGAATTTACAATAATCAAGCTTTAATAAAGCCAATAATATGTTCTTTCCTTGTTGGCGACAAATTTTCCACAAGAGTATATAGTTCATTATCTAAATGCCAATCCTGAATATCAGCTGAGAAAAAACGTACCAATGGGAAATTACATACCTCTAAAATTTTTAATAACTTTTCAACCGTCAAAACAATTCGCCCACTTTCTACTTGTGCAATGTATTGTGAACTCATACCAATACGAAAACTTAACTCACGAGCCGATAGCTTTGCTTGATTGCGTACATACCCAATCCGATTTAAAATTTCTTTAGTATCCATACTATCAGTTTAATTGACATCAATCTGCATACTAATCACTTACACACATAAATTTTACATAAATTTTAAAAAATGAATACCATTAAACATTAAAAGCAGTTATACTGACTATTATCAGTATTCAAAGTTAATACTTTTAATAATTTTTATGTGTCAAATACACAAATGGAGGCAGTATGCACAGTATCAGTCCCGTTATTCAGGCAATCCAATCTGCATTTAGCATTGAGATAGCTAACGATTTCCAATTTACCGACCATTCACTTACAGTAACACTACCCAACAAAAAAAAATTAAATATCGTTGTCCCTTTAATCATTGCCCCCACGCAACCACTCACTCAACCATTTTTTCGGTCATCAAAAAAAACACACACTTACCACTACTTACATCAAAACGAAAAAATTTTACCAGCACGACTCACATTGCAAAGCATCGAAGACTGCCGTTCCTATGTGGATGATATTTGCCGAACAATGCTCAACGCAAATATGCGCGATAACGAAATTACTTTCTCTGACGGCAGCGTCTATTTAATCATCATCAAAGCTCATTGAAAAGTTTCACAAGAAACTTGCCTAAGTTGCCATTTATCAGTTATACTGTCAATAGTTTTGTCAGTGTGGCGGAATGGCATACGCGCTGGTCTTAGGAACCAGTTTCTGCAGGTTCAAGTCCTGTCACTGACACCAAAAAAAAACTGCGTAATTTGCACGCAGTTTTTTATTATTATCAATAAAGCATTTCAATTGGTTTAATTTTATTATTTTCAATATTACAACGTTTTAATTTTACTTTTGTTGCTGAGTCAATTGCACGTCCAAGCACAATCAGCGAGGAACGATTTACATCTTCCAATAAGCAAGTTTCTTTATCGCCATATGCACATTTTAAAGTTTGATGATTTACGATCACAGCTTGATTTTGAATATTGTCTTTTGCAAAATCACAAATTGGCAACTGTGAACGTTCACGTAAAAAACGAATAACCTCCTTATAGCTAACAGATGGAGCTTCAGTTTTACCCAAATTATCAGCTAACCTTCCACGTACTAATGAAAATTCATACAAATTCCAGTTTTTTATTTTAACTGTTTCTAACTCTTTTGACATTTTTAACAAATAAGCCATATTTTCCAAGCACACAACAGTATTAACCTCAACATCCATCTTTGGTTCAACTTTATTGATATAACCAATCATCTCCGTCAAATATTGAATGTAAGTTTGACTTTGTTTGTTATCTTTATCATTTTCAAAATCTAAAGTGAAGGTTAATTTATTTAAATATTTTTTACATTTGTCAAATTTTTCCTTGGTTAAAAAACGTGCATTGGTAGTTACAGCAGTTTTAAATCCTTTTTCTGAACTTGCTTTCAAAACATTATCAGCATTTTTCATTGCAAACATTTCACCACAGGAAAAACTAAGCTCATCCACTCCAACTTCTTTCAGTTGATCCATTACTTTAAACATTTGCTCTTCTGGTAATTCAGTTACTTGTATTAGTTCTTTTCCAAATACATTATCATCTTTTATTCGCCAACTTATTTTCATAAGTAATTCTCCTTTCCTATCACTATGCAATGATTATACTTTTACTACTCTTCTTAACGTATCAATTCTTGTTCTACAGGTTGAACTTTAAGTTGTTGTTTTCGCGCT
>JAZSAE010000031.1:0-4971 GCA_045601705.1 Clostridia bacterium
ATTAAATATGAAAACTACCATAATTGTGGATAAGAAAAACGACAAGAAAGACAGCACAAATACGATAAATGATACTGTCAAAAATAAAAAAAACACAGAGAAAAACACTAAAACTGAAAAAAAATTTGTGGCAGATATCACTTCCCTGTTAGAAAATACACCAAAGTGGTATACAGATACTGTATTAAAGACTGAGTTATGCGATTACGGACCTGTTAAAGGTACAATGGTTATTCGTCCTTATGGATTTGCTTTGTGGGAAAATATTCGTAATTCTTTGGATAATATTTTAAAATCACACGGGTATCAAAATTCTTATTTTCCAATGTTAATTCCATCATCATTTATTGAAAAAGAAAAGGAACACGTTGAAGGTTTTGCTCCTGAATTAGCAACTGTTACGCATGTCGGTACTGAACCTTTGGCTGAAAAATTATATGTACGCCCTACTTCAGAAACAATTATTGGTAATATGATTTCTAAATGGTTACAAAGTTATAAAGAATTGCCGATGAAATTGAATCAATGGTGTAACGTTGTGCGTTGGGAAAAAACCACTCGCCCATTCTTACGTACTAGTGAGTTCTTGTGGCACGAAGGTCATGCTGTTTTTGCAGATGCAAAGTCGGCAAAGAAAAATGCTTTAGATGATTTGTATTTATATGAGAAATTTTTCCGTGATTATCTAGCTATTCCTGTAATTGTTGGACAAAAAAGCGAAAAAGAAAAATTTGCAGGTGCTGAAACAACTTATGGTGTGGAAGCTATGATGAAAGATGGTAAAAGTTTACAATTAGGTACTAGCCATTATCTTGGACAAAAATTCAGTAAAGCATTCGATATCAAATTCCAAGATGATAAGAAAACTTCACGCTATGCGCACACAACTAGTGTGGGTACTTCTACCCGTATGATTGCGGCAATTGTTATGACGCATGGTGATGATCGTGGTTTGGTTTTACCACCACGTGTTGCACCTATTCAAGTTATTGTTGTTCCTATTGCACAACATAAGCCAGGAGTTTTAAACACAGCAAATAATATTAAACGTACATTGGCTAATTTACATTATCGAGTTGAAATTGATGACAGTGAAAATATGCCAGGATGGAAGTTTAACCAATGGGAAATGAAAGGTGTTCCCGTACGTGTTGAAGTTGGTCCACGTGATATCGAAAACAACGAGTGTCAAGTTTTCCGTCGTGATACTTTAGTGAAAGAAACCGTTAAATTAAATCAAATTGAACAGTACGTTACAACCTTGTTAGAAAAAATTCAACATACAATGTTGGAAAATGCTACAAAAGTACGTGATCAACGTATTAAAGAAGTTAAAACTTTCACAGATTTACAATCAGCAGTTGATACAGGAAATTTTGTTTTAGCACCGTGGTGTAATTGTAAAGAATGTGAAGAAAAAATCAAAAACGAAACTGGTGGTATTACTACACGTGTTGCACCATTTGATACAAATGTTGAAAAAAATGATATTTGTGTAAAATGTGGTAAACCAGCTAAAATTAAAACAATTTTTGCAAAAGCATATTAAGGAGTAATTATGTTAAGATACGACGAATTATTATTTAACCGTTTCAATGAGGATTGGAGTAAATTACCTGTAGATAAAATGTTATCTTTATTAAATGTAAAAAAACAAACTACTCTACCAGCAACAATTGATGCTACAATGTTGGGCAAAAAATTAAACGTAAAATTTGGTATTGATCCAACAGGTGTAGATATTCATATTGGTCATTTGTGTCCAATTTTTGTTTTAAATATTTTCCTCAAATTTGGTCACAATGTAGATTTTATTATTGGTGATTTTACAGCAAAAATTGGTGACCCTAGTGGCCGTAATACAGAACGTGCGTTAATTACTGATGAGCAAATTGCAGCCAATTTGTCAACATATACTAAACAAATTACTCCATATATTGATGTTAAGAAATTAAACATTCATAAAAATAGTAATTGGTTGGCAAAAACTTCTTTAGCTGAATTTTTGGCAGTTTTACAACGTATTAAACTAGCAGTTGCAACACAACGTGAAGATTTCCGTAATCGTATTGAGAATGTTTCATTAGCAGAAGTTAATTACGCAGTTTTAATGGGATTAGATTCTGTCAATTTGAAATCAGATATTGAATTAGGTGGTGTTGACCAATTATTAAATTTTGGACAATGTCGTTTAGTTCAAGAAATTTACCAACAAAAACCCGAAATTGCATTTGGTACTCCAATCTTGGAAGGCTTAAGTGGCGATGGCCGTAAAATGAGTAAAAGTTATAATAACTATATTGCTGTCAGTTCCCCAGCTGCCGATAAATTTGGTAAGTTTATGTCTTTACCTGATAATTTATTGCTTAAATATTATCAAGCATTTGGCTATTTATATACAGAAGAAATTCCAGAGTTAATTAAATTTATTGAAGCAAATCCTTTGGAAGCAAAAAAACAATTGGCAACTTATTTTGTTTCAATTGATGGTAATGATTTGAATATTGGACGTACTGAACGTGAAAATTTTGAACGTAAATTTTCTAAGCGCGAATTAACCGATGATGATTTTGTCAATGTTACCGTTGCTCCAAATACAACTTTGATAAATGCAATTGCTGCGACTAGAAAATTTGCATCAAATGGTGAAATTAAACGCTTAATTCTTGCAGGAGCTGTTACAAATATTGAAACCAAAGAAAAATTGGAAATTAGCTATATTTTGACAAAAGACGTCAAAATTAAAGTTGGTAAATTGAATATCTTTAAAATAGAGGTAAAATAATGAAAGACGAACGCATTGCTAAATTAGCACATAATTTATTAAATCACAGCTGTAAATTACAAAAAGGACAAACTGTAATTATTGAATCAAGTATTGAAGCAAAAGAGTTAGTAAAAGAATTAGTGCGTCAAACTTATCAAATTGGTGGTTATCCTTTTGTTCGTTTAAGTGATAGCGAAATCAGTCGTGAAGTTATGTTAGGTATGACTGAAACACAAGCTAAAAAAGCGTGTGAATATACACTCCCCTTGTTTGAAGGTGCGTCAGCATATATTGGTATCAGTTCGCCAATGAATAAATTTGAAAGTAGTAAAGTTCCAGATGAAAACAAACAAATTTACAGCAAATTTTATGGCAAACCAATCCACATTGATACACGTGTTTGTAAAACTAATTGGGTAATTTTAAATTATCCAAATCCAGCATTAGCACAATTAGCCCAAATGCCATCTAACGATTTTGAAGATTTCTTTTTTGATGTTTGTACATTAGATTATTCCAAAATGGAAAAAGCAATGCAAAACTTGAAAAAACTGATGGAAAAAACTGACAAAGTTCGTTTAGTAGCAAAAGACACTGATATTACTTTTTCGATTAAAGGGCAACCTGCAATTATTTGCTCGGGTTCATGTAATATTCCGGATGGTGAAATTTACACTGCTCCATTAAAAAATTCAATTAACGGTAAAATTCATTTCAATATTCCATCTTTACATAAAGGAATTATTCACGATGATATAACTCTGGAATTTAAAGATGGTAAGGTTATCAAAGAAAGTTCATCACATACTGCCGAATTAACGACAGAGTTAAACGTTGATGAAGGAGCTCGTTATGTTGGTGAATTTGCTTTAGGTGTAAACCCATATATAACAAAACCAATGTACGATACATTATTTGATGAAAAAATTTCTGGTTCAATTCATATGGCGTTAGGTAATGCTTATGATGATGCACCAAATGGTAATGTTAGCCAAAACCATTGGGATATCGTACTTTCGATGTGTCCAGAATATAATGGCGGCCAAATTTATTTTGACGATGTTTTAATTCGTGATAATGGCTTATTTGTATTACCAGAATTAGAATGTTTAAATCCAGAAAATTTAAAATAAATCTAAATTAGATTTTTTCACAGAATTTAACCCAATCAACAATGTTCCAAAAGGCATCAATATATGCTTGACGTTGGTTGAGATATTTAAAAATATAAGCGTGTTCCCAAACGTCAATGCATAAAATTGGCATTACGTTTTCGGGAACATTTTGATTATTTGTTGTAGTAATTACTAATTTATTTTCTTGAGTTTTCACTAACCAAGCATACCCTGAACCAAAAACACTTAAAGCAGCCTTTGTAAATTCTTCTTTAAAAGATTTCCATCCTCCAAATGTAGCTGTAATTTTTTGTGTTGCTTGTGGTGTAATCCCTATTACAATTTGTCCAGTAGCTGGTCGAATTTCAGAAAAATAAAAGAAGTGATTATATACTCCACCAACTTGTTGTAGTAAGCTAATTTCTTTATTTTCTTTAGCAAAAGTTATCAATTCTTTTAAAGTCAAATTTTGTAATTCAGGTCTTTGTTGAAGCATCTGATTCAAATTTTTAATATAATTTTCTAAAAGTAAATCATAATGTAAATGCATAGTTTTAGTTTCAATAAAAGGCTCTAATGCATTGAGATTATAATTTAACTTGATGTTAAAAAAAGGATATGTCATTTGTTCCCAATTTTGTGTTGCTTTATCCATATCAATGAATATGTCAGGCTTTGTCAAAAATTGACTAAATTCGATTACGATAAAATCGTAAACTATTTTTTACTTTTTTAACATACGCATTAGTTTCTTCATATGGACAAGTTTTTAGTTTTTCACAATTCTGTTCTTTTAACCAACGCAAAACATTTCCTTCTCCTGCATTATAAGCAAACAATGCTGTATCAATATCTTTAAACTTGTTGATTAGGTATGCAAGATATTTTGTTCCTAATAAAATATTTGTTTTTGCATCAAATAAATCAAATTCTTCATCTGTTAAAGATGATGCAGTTGAAGGTAAGAGTTGCATTAAGCCAACAGCATTTTTCGCTGAGATTTGATTATTTTTAAAACTACTTTCTGCATTAATAATTGATGCAATTAACTCTGGGTCAATCCCATAAGTTTGTGCAGCAATTAAAATT
>JAZSAE010000032.1:0-3456 GCA_045601705.1 Clostridia bacterium
AATCATCACCGTTCCTGTATCTTTGTCTTTGGTTAAATAACCTGTTAAAGTAACTGGTGATTTTTTCAAGTGACCAAAGCACAAAGCCAAATAAGTTTTGTTTACCTGCCCATTCGCAAAGGCCTCCAACAAAGCCTCTTCCGATTCAGCGTTTTTCGCAAAAACAACCAAGCCTTCAGTATTGACATCCAAACGATGCACAGCAATGTAACCTAATAAACGTTCCAATGTATTTTCGCCAGTTTCACTGCTGGTTTCAATTCCTTGTGATTTAAACACAACAGCAATATTATGATCTTCCCAAACAATGCGATAAGGTTGCCAACTTTTTAAAGCATTATCAGCATAATAAATTTGTACAACATCACCAACGGACAAAGACACATCACGATTAACACGGACACCATTTACTTTAACATCCTTACGTTTTAAAATTTGTTGCACAAAAACATAACCAGCCCCCAACAAATTAGACTTTAATAATGAACTGACATTTGTTCTTTGTTTAACAGTAAAAGTTTGCGTTTTCATAATGTTATCTTCCAAATACTTCCCATCACCACAGCCCCCACAGCAAAGACCATTGTTGACATAAAGATAACCATCCAAAGTCGCTCGACCGAAGAGATATTTAAACGGTTACCATAAATCTTATGATGAATAACCATCAACAAAATTTCCACCGACACAACAGCTAAAGATATTAAAGTATTCACTAAAAAATAAAATGAAAAATATTGTGACATCCAGCCTGATAAAAGCATCATTACTGGTAATAAAGCAACATTTACAATACTTGAAATCACATACAAAGTAATCAACCATTTTGTCGAATTAGGACTAGACGATTTTGTTGTATATTCTTTGACAAGTTTATCAATCAAATCTAAATAATGTTGCTGTTTTTCTGCACGAACCTTATTACGAACATAGCCACGGAATAAGTCAGCAAACTCAATCGTTTGAAAATTTAAACAATTATCCAAGAAACTTTCTGCCCAAGACACATTACTTGGGTCACTTTTTGTTCCAGCAAAAGTTTTCAAATAATCATAAACCAACCCTGCCTCATAACCCGACAATTTAACTAACAAATACGCAGGACTCTCTAAATGTGGAAAATTTGAAACTACTTTTGATAACAACATAAATGGTAACTCTGGACCGTATTTAATTTCCAAAGCAACACACTCAGCAATAATTGCATTAACCTGATTAGCATCAGCGCAACGACGCTCAACAAACGCATTAGCTGTTTGTGCTGAAATAGTTTCACCACATTTAGGACAAACTAAAAATGGCGTGTTTTGTTTCATCAATAAATATTCATGACACTTTGGGCAAATCCCAGCTTGTAAGTTCATATTATGGTTTAACACATCCACAATAATTTTGTCGATACATTTTTAGTTGTTTCGATAATTCCACACTTCGTTTAAAGCCGTCTTTCTTCTTAAAATCGCTAGGTACATATTTATCACTAATACTTGCACCTACTCGATTTATCATCACAGCATCCTTATGTGGACTGGTTGTTAACGATGTTGCAAAGTAATCAAAACCCAATTTTTCCACATACTCAAACGCATTTTGCAAGCGCAAAGTTACACAACGAACACAATTTTGTACTTCCCAATTTTGATGATTATAAGGATGAACAATGACTTTATCCGTCAGTTTATACAAAGCTTCTAACCGACGATTAAATTCATCCAGGCTGTCTAAATTATCGCCCCAAAACAAACACGTAACGTCGTAATCAACGGATAAACGCTCAACAGCCACCGTTGCACACGGACCACAACAGACAGCTAACAATAAACGTGGCTTAAGCATTTTCCTCTAATAATGGCTCAACCTTTGCCAAAGTTTCTTCAATTTTTGCATTTAAATCAAAATCAACGACAGTTGTTGCATATTGCAAAGCCGAAGTTACTTTTCGAGCATCAGCATTTCCATGCATCTTAACGACTGCCTTCTTTAATCCCAAAAAGATAGTTGCATTAGTCTTATCCATTTTATCAGCTTTAAATTTCTTTAATTTACCACCAACCAACAAACCACCAATTTTACCACACAAACTACTGGTCATCACATTTTTAACTGACTTAAAGACAAACTTAACCGTACCTTCAATACTCTTTAACAATACATTACCCCAAAAACCATCAGCTACAACAACATCAACTTCGCCAGCAAAAACTTGGTCACCTTCAATATTTCCAACAAAGTTAATCATACCAGCATCACGCAGTTTTGATAACAAAGCATACGCTTGTTTCACAACTTCGTTTCCTTTAGTATGTTCAGCACCGACATTCAACAAAGCAATACTTGGATTTGCTACCCCCATTGCTTTTTTATATTCACTTGCCATCACAGCAAATTGAACCAACTGAACTGGTGTACAATCCATATTTGCCCCACAGTCCAAAAGCATAAATTCTTGCCCATCCTTTAATGTCGGCAAAGTAGGACATAACGCTGGACGACTTACACCTGCAATACGACCAATTTTCATAAAACCACCGGTTAAAACTGCACCCGTTGACCCAGCCGACACAAACGCGCCACAATCCTCACGTTGCTTTAATTGTTCCAAACCTAACACTAAACTACTGTCTGTTTTCGTACGAATCGCTTGCGTTGGGTGTTCATCCATTGCAATATTCACTTTAGTATCAATAATTTCCACACGGTCACCGAATCGAGCCACTTGAGGCTTAATCAATTCAGCATCACCAACTAAAACTAAATTCAATTCAGGATTTTGTTGTAAAGCATTGATTGCCCCTTCCAACATTACCGGCAAGCCGTTATCACCACCTAAACAATCTAAAACAACTTTTTTCATAAAAATATGATATCACAAAACCTACACCCTGCCACTAATTTTTTAGATATTTACTAAATTTCAGCAAAAAAACATTCAAAATAACTTTTTATAACCCTAATCTGTTGCAGTTTTTATCACAAAAAAAAGAGTTAGGCATAAACCTAACTCTTTCAAAATCAATAATTGAAAAACAATTATTTGATGATGTCAGCAACAACACCTGAACCAACAGTGTGACCACCTTCACGGATAGCGAAACGCATACCTTTTTCGATAGCAACTTCAGAAATTAATTTAACGGTCATTGAGATGTTGTCACCAGGCATAACCATTTCAACACCCTTTGGTAATTCAATAACACCAGTAACGTCTGTTGTACGGATGTAGAATTGAGGACGATAGCCATTGAAGAATGGAGTATGACGTCCGCCTTCTTCTTTTTTCAATACGTAAACTTCTGCTGTGAATTCTGTGTGTGGAGTGATTGATTTTGGAGCAGCCAATACTTGACCACGTTCAATATCTTTACGTTCAACACCACGTAACAATAAACCAGCATTGTCACCAGCCATAGCTGAATCCAATGATTTACGGAACATTTCAACACCAGTAACGGTAGT
>JAZSAE010000033.1:0-11737 GCA_045601705.1 Clostridia bacterium
TAAATTTTTGTTGTAGTTTTTATCCATTTCTCGGCAAAGTATTTGCGTGGTTCATTTTGTGGTAGGCTTTGTATTTATCAAGCTAAACTATTGTAATTTTGTGTTTCCATTAATATTTTGAATATTTCGTTTTTTAGTGTGATAAATATAAAAAGAATTTCATAGGAAAAGGGATGTGTGTTGTTTATATAAATAACTATGCAATTTTATTAAATTAGGCATTTTTCAATTTGTAGACAAATAAAAAAGTTAATTGTAAAATATGCTAATGCCATCGCAAATTACACATTTAGCAGTTGCGAAAAGATATTTAGAAAAGCATCCACAATTAGTGGAAGATAGACAAGCTTTTTTGGATGGAAATGTATTGCCTGATTTGGCAGATAATAAGGCAGAATCGCACTGTGGTGTACGTACAGAAAAAAAGAGTTTAGTTAAAAGAAACGCAGAAAAAATTAATTTAGCAAAATTTATTGCAACTCATAATTTGAGTGATGCTTTGAATCAAGGTTTATATTTGCATTTGTATGTTGATTATTATTTTTATAATGATTTTTTGTTGGAGTATTTTAAAAAGTCAACCTTTAAACAGTCAGCAATTGATATGTATGAAACTTCACGTCGGGATGATGCTTATTTGAAAGAAAAGTATGGAGTAGATTACGAAGATACGATTTTAGCTAAGGAGTTGCAAGAAATTAATAATCAATGGGATCTTGAATATGTCGAAAAACGCCAACAAGCGGGGTATTCTTTTGTTTTTCCGTATGATTTTAACGCTTTAGATGCTTTTATTGAAAAAATGTCTGATATTATAATTCCACAGTTTTAATCGTTTTCAAGTTTATCAATAAAAAGTATGCCGTCCATATGATCAATTTCGTGACAACAACAAACTGCATCGATGCCGTGAAATGTTTTTGTATGTTTTTGACCGTTACGATCTTGATAATCTAGGGTAATTAAATGTGGGCGACGTACTCGGCCACTGATGCCTGGGCAGGATAAACAACCTTCGCTGTCAATACGTAGTTTTTTTGCAGATGTAATAACTGGATTGATTATTTCAATGATGCCGTATTCTTCTGTGATTACGATTGCCATACGATAAAGTATACCTACTTGAATGGCTGCTAATCCAATCCCTTTAGCGTGAAACAATGTTTCTTGCATATTATCAAGTGTCTCGTGGAGACGTGGTGAAAATTCATCAACAACTTTGCTTTGTTTACGAATTAATGGATTATCTTTTTTTATTATCGTAAGTCTTGCCATAATATATTATTATAACAGTAAAATCAATTTTTGTCTAGCTACTGTATATTGTACATGACTAATGTTATATAAATACTATTTATCTAATGTATTTGAAATTAAGTTTGTTACTTTATGGCTTTATGCTATATTAAATATGTGAAAATTATATTTATGGGGTCGCCGCAGTTCGCTGCGGATGTTTTGGCTGGGATTGTTGATAAACACGAAATTGTTTGTGTTGTTACACAACCTGATGCAGTTGCTGGGCGTGGACATCAGGTGCGAATGAGTGCTGTAAAACAGTTTGCAATTCAAAAAAAAATTCCAGTTTTGCAACCCTTAAAAATCAGTGCTGAAGCTGAATTATTAAAACAGTTTAATGCTGATATCATTGTAACTTGTGCTTTTGGACAAATTTTACGTCAAAGTGTTTTAGACGTTGCGCCACATGGTGTGATAAATGTACACGGTAGTTTGTTGCCAAAATATCGTGGGGCTGCGCCTGTACAATGGTCAGTAATAAATGGTGATAAAATAACTGGTGTTACAATTTTGCAAACCGAGTTGGGTTTAGATTCTGGACCAATGATACATTCTGCGTCTTTAAAAGTTGAACCGACGGCAACTGCTGGAGAAGTTTTGCAAGCTATGGTTCCAGTGGCTGTGAAAACTTTGTTAGAAGCATTGGAACAAATTGAGCAAGGTACGGCAAATTTTGTGGTTCAAAATCCTGATGAAGCCACAATTGCGCCAATGTTAAATAAAGAAATGGCAAAAATTAACTGGACGAAAAAAGCTGTAGAGATTGTTAATTTAATTCGTGGTTTGAATCCCTGGCCGATCGCTTTTTTTGAGTTGGATAAGCAGATTATTAAAGTTTATCAAGCAACGGCATTAGAAGGTCAAGCAATGTCAGGTTTGGTTGTGCAATCTGATGCGAAAAATGGTTTAGTAATTGGTTGTGGCGAAGGGTTATTAAAAATTGAAAAATTACAAATACCTGGGAAAAAGATTATGACAGGTAAAGATTTTTGTAACGGACGTAATTTAGCGTCGATTATATTGGAGTGAAGTTTTGGACTATATATATGATTTAACTTTTGAAGAATTAAAAGATGCTTTGAATGCATTGGAATTACCACAATATCGTGTTGGTCAAATTTATAGTGCATTGCATCAAGGTTTGGCCGTTGATAATATTACAAATATTCCAAAAGATTTACGAAATTGGCTTAAAGAAAACTTTGATTGTAATTTACCTGAGATTGTTACAGTGAAAACGTCTAAGGATGGTACAAAAAAATATTTACTATCTTATAGGCAGGTTGATTTAATCGAGTGTGTTTTGTTAACACAAAATTACGGTAATACGTTATGTGTGTCAACGCAAGTTGGCTGTCGTATGGGATGTCGTTTTTGTGCAAGTGGAAAAAATGGTTTAGTGCGTAATTTGTCGGCTGGTGAAATCTTGGCTCAAGTTTTATTGATAAATCGTTTAAATACAACCATTGAAGGCCGTGGCGTAACAAATATTGTTTTAATGGGTTCAGGTGAACCATTAGATAATTATGATAACGTCATGCGTTTTTTGCGTCTAGTTACGACTGTGCCAAATGGAACAAATGGACTTGCAATTAGTGCAAGAAACATCAGTTTATCAACATCGGGTCTTGTGCCACAAATAAAGAAATTTGCAGATGAAAAAATGCAAGTCAATTTATGTATTTCGCTGCATGCACCCAATGATGTTTTGCGTCAGCAAATTATGCCGGTTGCAAAAAAATACAGTATTCGTGAATTAATTGATGCTGCAAAATATTTTTTCGAAAAAACACATCGTCGTGTGATTTTTGAGTATTCTTTAATGATGAAAGATGGTGAGCCTTTTAATTGTAAGGTTGAGCAAGCACGCGAATTATCGAGTTTAGTTCGTGGTTTTCAATCTCATATCAATTTAATCAACTTGAATCCATTGAATTTTGATAAAAATGCTGTTTTAACACCACCGAGTCGTGAAGTTGCAATGGCTTTTATGGATGCTGTGATTAAAAGTGGTGTTTCGTGCACAATGCGCAAAAATAAAGGTGATGATATTGATGGTGCTTGTGGGCAATTACGTTTGAGACATTTATCAAATTTAGATAATTAAATTGTTATTGAAAGGTCAAGTATCATCATAATTACAAAACCAAGGATGAAACCGAGTACACCTAGATTACGATTTTCAGGTGCAATATCAGGAATAAGTTCACTAATTACGACGGTAATCATTGCGCCTGCGGCAAATGTAAAGAATAACGGCAAGATACTGCGAATCGAAATTGTGACAAAGTAACCAATAATAGCTGCAATAATTTCCATAATTCCACTTAATTGTCCACAAAAAAAGGCTTTTCTTTTACTCATTCCGTCTCGATAAAGTGGTACAGAAATCGCAACTCCGTCAGGAATATTTTGTAATCCAATACCAAGTGCAATCATTAAGGCGCTGGTTAATGAACAACCACTGAGACCGATAGCAAAACCACTAAAACCAACACCAACGGCTAGTCCTTCTGGTATGTTATGCAGTGGCATAACACCAATAATTAAAATACTACGTTTTTTTTGGCTGGCATTCGGCAATTTTTTGTCGATAGTAATACTACTTAATATAATAAACAATCCTCCAATAAAGAAACCAATACTTGGTAGTAACCAATTATTATGCCAAAGTTCATTTGATAAATTTATTGCAGGAATAGTTAATGACCAAATTGAGGCAGCTGTCATCAATCCGGCACTTATACTCAACATGATATCAAGTGAGCGTTTGTGAATTGATTTAAAGCAAAAAACAACTGCTGAACCAAGAGCTGTGAGTGAGTACGTAAAAAAAGACGCTATAATCAATAAAGTAAAAGGGTGAATCTGCGTCAAAAAATCCATTCTATTTTATGTATGAAGTAAATCAGTTTTGTGTTTTTCTTTTTTGTGGCATAATTTACTGAGGTGTTATGGAAATTTCAATTTCAATTGAACCATTTTTGTCAGGTGAAGTATCGCATTTAAAACAATATATGGTAGATATAATTGCTTTAAGTAGAAAACTTGCACAAAAAAATCTGCAAATTAGTTTGCATTTTGATTATTTTAAACCCAATCTAGAAGTTTTTCGATTAGTACAAAGTTATACTGACCAAATACAAATTGATTTACATTTGATGAGTGAGCCAGCATTTTCTCTTCAAGGTTTTCGTTCTGTATCTTTTGATGCGAAAGATATAAAAAATGCCAAAAATGAATCAATTTTAAATAATTTTAAAACAGTAAACAAAGGGCGGTTAGGCTTAGTGCTGGATTTAGGTTATCAGGTAAAAGGTTTGGAAGATTTAATCCGTGAGGCTGCTTATATTATAATAATGACGGTAAAATGTGGTAAGTCTGGGCAGGTATTTGAACCAGTAGCATTAAGTTTAATTGATGAAGTTCGTGCGTTAAATCCAGATGTTAAGATTATTATTGACGGTGGTGTAAATCAAAATAACGTTTTTTTGCTTAAAAAAGCAGGTGTAAATGTGGCTGTAGTTGGTAATTTTGCGAAAAAATGTTATGAAAACGGTGATTTTGAAATAGGAATAAATAGGTTGTTGCGTGATTGATTTTCTTGTGTTATAATACACGCTATGAGCAGAGTTTGTGATTTATGTGGAAAAGACAAATTAGCAGGTAACACTGTTTCTCACAGTAACCGTAGGGCGCCTAAAAAGAGCATCCCTAATTTACAAAAGGAAACCATTACTTTTGATGATGGTGCAAAAGTAACTTTAAAAGTTTGTACCAAATGCAAAAAAACCTTAAATAAAGTTGGGTAATTTTGATGGCAATCAGTACTTCAAATTTATATGGTAACATTGCGGTATCGCGCGAGGCTATTCGTACAGTAGCAGGTCTCGCTGCTTTAGAATGTTATGGAATTTGGGGTGTTGGTCGTAAACGTATTGTACGTAATACTGCCAGCGAAATTCGTTTGCGTAATGGTGTCCGTGTTTGGGCAAGTAAAAACAAGGTCGGTATTTATATTGACTTGATTATTTGTTTTGGTATGCCTGTAGATGAAATTATCAATTCAGTGCGTAATTCTATTAAGTATAATGTTGAAAATTTCAGTGGTATGGAAGTCTTATTCGTTGATATTCGAGTGATGGGCATCCGTAAATAATATGAAAGGAAAATAAGATGGGTAAAACAACAGTTAAAAAAACAACTACGAGTACAAAAAAGACAACTACAAAAACAGCAAGTAAAGCAGTAAAGACAACAAAAACAACAGTTGCTGCAACAGATGTAAAAAAGCCAATTACTACCATTTCTGGTGGAATGTTAAAACGTATGTTCTTAGGAGCATATAATTTATTAGATAAAAACAAAGAATACATTAACAGTATGAATGTTTTCCCTGTGCCTGATGGTGATACGGGATTAAATATGAGTTTAACTTTCCGTTCAGCTGTTGCTGAAGTTGAAAATGTTGGTAGTACTAATATTGTAGAATTGACAGAAGGCATTGCTCGTGGTGCTTTAAAAGGTGCACGTGGAAATAGTGGTGTTATTACAAGTCAAATTTTGAAAGGTATGATGTCTGTAATTGGTAAAAATCATACTAATGGGCAAATTACAACACGTGTTTTTGCGGCAGCAATGACTGAAGGTGCAAGAACTGCTTATGCTGCGGTAACGGTTCCTAAGGAAGGTACTATTTTAACTGTTATTCGTGTAATGGCAGAAGAATCAGAAAAAATTGCACGTAACACAACTGATTTCGTTACTTATTTACAAAAAGTGATTGATGCTGGTGAAGTAATTTTAGCAAAAACACCAGATATGTTGCCTGTGTTGAAAAAAGCTGGTGTTGTTGACTCTGGTGGTCGTGGTTTAATTACCATTTTTATGGGTTTATTAGCAACATTAGAAGGCAATTTGGAAATTAAAGAACTAAAAAACGAAAATGATACACAAGTTTTCCGTGATACAGCTGATGAAGTTGCTGAAATTGAAGATATTAGTCAAATTGAGTTTGCTTATTGTACGGAATTCTTTGTGGTAAATATTAAAAAAACCACAACAATGGCAAGTATTGATAAGTTCCGTGTTCGTTTGATGGAACTTGGTGATAGCGTTATTTGTGTTGGTGATTTAACGATGGTTAAAGTTCATGTTCACACAAATACTCCAAATTTAGCATTAGGTGCTGCTTTGGAATTAGGTGAAATAACCAAAATTAAGATTGAAAATATGTTGGAACAAAACCGTGAGTTACGTAACAACCGTAATATCCCAGATAAAGAACAAGGTATGGTTCAAGTTGCAACTGGTGAAGGTATTTGTAACTTATTGCGTGATTTAGGTGTGGATTTTGTTATTAAAGGTGGTCAAACCAGCAATCCTAGTGCTGAAGAAATAGCTACTGCTTGTGACCGTGTTCATGCTAAGACTGTTTTTGTTTTCCCAAATAATAAAAATATTACTTTGGCTGCTATGAATGCTCAATCATTAACTAAAAAGAATATTGTAATTATCCCGACAAAGAGTGTTTGTGAAGGTATTTCGGCAGCTATTGCATTCTCACCGGAATCATCAGTAGAAGAAAATACTCAAACTTTCTTGCAAACAATGGAAAATGTTGTTTCGGCATCTGTTACTTATGCTGTACGTGATACAAAAATGGACAATTTGGATATTAAAAAAGGTGATACCATTGGTTTAGACGAAAAAGCAATTATTGCCAAAGGTAAAAATCCAAATGAAGTTGCAATTAAACTGTGTGAAATTTTATACAAAGATACAATGGGTTCAATCACTATCTATTTCGGTGAAGATGTTAAAGAATCTGATGCACAAGTTGTGGCAGAAAAAATTCAAAATAAATTCCCTATGGTTGACGTTACAGTTGTTAATGGTGGTCAAAATATTTACTATTATGTCATTGCATTAGAATAAAATTTTGCTTTCGACAAATTTTTGTAAAGAATACGGCATAGTTTTGGTTATGCGTATTCGTAAAGTTTCAATTAAAATTGAAAATAAAAAAGTTACCGTTACTGGTCTTTATCATGATAGCCGTCAGGTTCAACCTGGCGGTCTTTATTTTGCTTTAAATGACAGTTCTTATGTGTTAGATGCTGTTAAAAATGGAGCGACCGTAATTGTTAGTCATAACGAATTGATAAATTTACCAGAAAAAGTAACACAGATTATTGTACCAAATGTACGTAAGGCAATGGCGTTAGCCGCAAAAGAATACTATGGAAACGTAGTTGATAAAATGCGTGTTACTGCTGTCGTAGGTACAAACGGAAAAACAACTACTACCTATATTTTGCGTCATATTTTAGAGATGGCAACTGGAAAAAATGTTGGTGTGATTGGGACTACCGGTATTTTTAATGCAGGTAAAGTTTGGGATGGTGTGACAACTTTAACAACACCTGATCCAATTGATTTGCATAGAGCTTTTGCTTGTATGTATCGCAATGGAGTTCGTGATGTAGTAATGGAAGTATCAGCTCATGCAATTCATTTTGAAAAAATTGCTGGTATTGATTTTGCAGGTGTAATTTTTACTAATATTACACAGGATCATTTGGATTTTTTTGAAACTTTTGAGCGTTATAAAAACACTAAAATAAGTTTTTTTCAAAATTATCGACGTGGCATTGTTGTTATCAATGCAGATGATAAATATGCTTTGACTGTTGCTGAGGCGTTGCAAAACAAAGATGATGTATATGCAATTTCATATTCATTAAAAAATGATACAATTGTCGGTACTGCTCAATGGGCATTTGTTGATAACATACAATTATCTGTTAGTGGTAGTAAATTTAGTTTAAGTAAAATTGGTCATTGTTCTTTATCTTTACCTGGTATGTATAATGTTTATAATGCTGTGGCGGCAGCATTGCTAACTAACCAATACGGTATAAAATGGGATATCATTAAAGATGCTTTACGTACGATGCCAGATGTGCCAGGGCGTTTTAATGTATACAATGTTAATGGTGTAATTGCCGTGATCGATTATGCTCATACACCAGATGGACTAAAACAACTATTAGTTAACGCACGTGCGATTTTACCAAATTATGCCAAGTTGTTTGTTGTTTTTGGTTGTGGTGGTGATCGAGATCGTACTAAAAGACCGTTGATGGGAAAGATAGCTTATCGTTTGGCTGATTATGTTGTTTTGACTAGTGACAATCCACGAACTGAAGATCCAAATTCAATTATTGATGAAATTGAACGTGGAATTATTACGATGGATACAACTGCTTTAAGTGAGTATTTAGATGCTGAAAACAAAAAAAGATACACACGGATTGTTGACCGTACCGAAGCAATTAAATTTACTATTGAACATGCGTCGATAGGTGATTTGGTTGTTATTGCAGGAAAAGGACATGAAAACTATATGGAAATCAATCATCAAAAAATTCCGTATATGGACAGCAAAGTGTTAGATAATATTTTACGGGGGTAATGTGGATTTTAAAGCTGATTTATGGTTAGTGTTAGTTGCTTTTGTGATGGCGATTGTAACAGGATTATTTTTAATTCCGTGGCTACGACGTATCAAAGCAGGACAATCAATTTTAAAATATGTTGATATGCATGCAACAAAGGTAGGAACACCGACAATGGGTGGTTTAATTTTTATTTTGCCGATTATTTTAATTGCTGCAATTTTTATAACTTGGGATACACCTTTATGTTTTATCGTTGTAATTGCCAGTTGTGGGTACGCAATTGTTGGTTTCTTGGATGATTTTTTAAAAATTAAATACCGACAAAATTTAGGTTTAAGGCCGTATCAAAAAATTATAGGGCAATTAGGTATTGCTGTATTAGTTGCGGCTTTTTATTTGCGTAGTAACCCAACAGGGGAGATTTACGTACCATTTTTAAATAGTTTTTGGCAAATTGGTGGTATTGGTATTTTTGTGTTAACTTTGTTAGTTTTAATAGCAACAACAAATGCTGTTAATTTGACCGATGGTTTAGACGGTTTAGCAGGTACAACATCTTTAATTTATTTAATTTTTATTTATATTATTATTGCTTTAACTGATATAGGTGATGAAGTTGTAACTGTTGGTAATTTAATTGCTGTTGGTGTTGGTGCTTTGTTGGGATATTTATTGTTTAATACAAAAAAAGCTTCTGTTTTTATGGGGGATACTGGGTCTTTGTTTTTAGGTGGATTTATTGCAATGATTTCTTTATTTACTGGCTTGGGTTTTACTTTAATTTTTTTAGGAATTGTTTTTGTGTGGTCGGCTTTATCGACAATATTACAAGTTGGCTATTTTAAAATTACGAAAGGTAAAAGAATTTTTCGCATGGCACCGTTTCATCATCATTTAGAAAAAGGTGGAATGCACGAGTCTAAAATTGTTGCAGTATATGCTGTTGTTACTATTATTATGGGAATTGTTTTAGTCTTATCTGTAATGTATGTTTAGTTATTTATTTTCATATTTATAAATATGAAAGCGAAAATTATTGGTTATGGTGTTAGTGGTAAGGCTGCCGAATCTTATTTAGAAGCACAAGGAATTGAAACTATAGTTGTACGTGATGCAACAGAGAAAATTGATTTTGATTATGATTTCTGCGTTGTTTCGCCTGGTGTGCCTTTTGCCCAAATTCAGGAAGAAACTGTGCCAGTGATTCCTGAATTTGAACTGCCTTTTTATTGTGATGAGAATATAAAGCCATGTTGTTTAGTCGCTGTTACAGGTACTAATGGAAAAACAACTGTTGTAAATAATATTCATCAAATGTGCAAACTTGCTTCTGAAGAAACTGTTTTATGTGGAAATGTTGGCGTTCCTGTTTCTCGTGTTGCGTCAAAAATCAATAATTCAATTATGGTACTTGAAGTGTCTTCTTTTATGTTGGAACAAGCGAAAATTTTACATCCACAAATAGCAGTATTAACAAATATTACAACAGATCATTTAGATCGTCATTCTTCAATGGAAGAGTATATACGATGTAAATCTTTAATTACTAAAAGGCAAGAAAAGTCGGATTGTCTTGTGGTTAATTGGGATGATGTTAATGCACGTATTGTAGGAATGAATTTGGAACGTTTAAAACAGACGCAGGTTATTTGGTATAGTACTAACGAAGTTGTTCGTGGATATTTTATCAAGGATGGTAAAGTATGGGAAAATTTTGGTTGCAAAAAAAGAATTCTAGGTTCGGTAAATTCACTAGGAATGATGGAGCATACATTATCAAACGCATTGGCTGTCATTGCTGTGGGACGTCGTTTAAAAATTTCTTTAAACTTTATTTGGCAGGCTTGTGAATATAACGCACAACCACATCGAATGGAGATTGTGGCTGATCATCAAGGTATAGTTTTTTATAACGATAGTAAGGCGACAAATATGGCAGCAACACTTGCTGCTGTACGTGCGATTAAAACCCCGTTGTGTTTAATATTATGTGGTTTAAGTAAAGGACAAAATTATTATGAATTATTAACGCATTTACCGAACAATGTTAATCATGTTTTAGTTTTTGGTGAAATTAGTAATCAAGTAATAAAAATTGCTCGTACGTTAGGTTTGAAACAAGTTTCTGCTGTTGTTGATTTATCAAATGCAGTTCTACTAGCTCAACAAATTGTTCCACGTCCGGGTGTTGTTTTGTTTAGTCCAAGTGGTAGTAGTTTTGATATGTTTTTGAACTATGAACATCGAGGCGATGAGTTTCGTAAAGTTGTAAAAAGTCTTATTCAGCAAGTGCCACAATATTCGCACCCAGTTGACGCAAATCTTTAACAATATCTTGGTGGCCTCGTGCAATGTATTCTGTATTCTCAATTGTTGTTGTTCCTTGTGCTGCTAAACCAGCAATTACCAAGGCGACACCACCACGTAAATCGTGTGCTGTAACAGTTGTTCCAGTACAATCCTTATGCGAAGGAATTTGGTAAGAACTAGGACATAAACTCGATGTAATTCTGCCTGAGAGCGTCTGAACGCCTTTAATTAGGGCTTGGTTGTGTTTTAGGTCAATTTGTGCACCTAACTTAACTAATTCAGGAACGTAACGGAAGCGATTCTCGAAAAGGTTTTCGTTAATGTATGAACGACCTGGTGTGAGTGCTGCAAGTACACAAAATTGACTTTGTAAGTCAGTGGGAAAGCCTGGATATGGAGCAGTGTGAATATGAAAATTTTGCTTTCGGCGTTGTCGCATTACTATGTGAATGGTGTCTGTTGTTGTTGTGATTTTTGCACCAATGCTGGTTAGTTTGTTGATTAAATTTATGTGATGTTCAGGAATAACATTTGTTAAAAGAACGTCGCCACCAACGGCTGCTGTGGCAATTAAATATGAACCTGTATTGATACGGTCGGGAATTGGGGTGTAGTTAGTACCATGTAATTTTGCTACACTGTGAATAGTTATTGTGTCAGTACCA
>JAZSAE010000034.1:0-7046 GCA_045601705.1 Clostridia bacterium
ATTATACGTCATAAGTATAAGTATGGAAAATGAAAAAAGCGATTTAACGTTACTTAATCGTCGTCAGTTAAATGTTACTGGTGTGAAAAAAATTAAAAGTAGTGAGCCAGAACAAATTGTTTTATTGTTGCAAAATGTTGGCTTGGTGATTGGTGGTCTTGATTTGTTTGTTGTCTCGGCAAGCATTGAAACTGGGGAAGTAGTAATCAATGGTTTGATTAAATCAATGCGTTACACAGGTGTTAGTGAGAAAAGGAAATTTTCATTCAAAAATATCTTTCGTTGAGCATAGTTATAAGTGTGTTAGTTTTGATGGCAAATACGGCATTGGTGCAGGTAATCCAATGTCTCGTGTTGTTGTTTTTTGTTTTAGTGCTTGTGGCGATGTGTAGTGCACGGATACATTTGCCAAAGACGAAAATTGAACCACTGATTGATTTTTGGTTAGTAACAATATTATTGGTTTATGCAATTACCTTAAAAATTATTTTCTCGACATAATTACGTGTGTACGTTATACTGTTAATAATTATGGGGATGAAAACGCTACTTTTGTACGAAGGTAAAGACTTTATTGCAGAATTAAGCAATATTGTTATTTGGCTGGTAAGCATTGCTGGTGCGTTGATGACGTTGTATGCTGTTTACATCGGTTATTTATTTGCAACAGCATCTGACGAAAGTAAACGCAAGAATGCAAAATCCCGTTTAATTAAAATTATAAGTTCAGTTTTTATTGTGTACGCATTAGCTGCAACGTTGGGTGTAATTAAGGTTGAATTTACCGATATTGAAAAATCAGCAAATAAAGAGGAAATTAATACCGATTGGTCAACTGTAGAATTTGAATATCGTGGATATGTAGAGTTGAAAGTTAATGTTGAGGAAAACGAACGATATGTGACAAAAGGTTTTACTTTGTATCCAAAAGAAATTAAAATTATTGGTTCTGAAACTTCGTTAAGTGGTTTAAAACTTGAAAATTTTAGTTTTACAGGTAAGGCTGAGGATGGAATGAGTCACTTAGGTATAGGTGAATGTGTTAAAAATAGTGACGGAAGTTTAACTTTTAATTATACCTGTAGAAGTCGTGTTGAACTTGATGATGAAGATGTTGAGTTGTTAGTAGAAAAAAAAGATGGTGGTAATGGATGGATTTACGGCGTTTTAGCATTTATGGATGATAAAGGTATGTCATATTCATGTCTTGTAAATGTTTACCTAATAGAAAATACAGTAAAGATAAATATGCGTGTTTGACGATATTTTGGTGGTGTGTTAGAATAAGCGCATGGAAAAAAACAACGAAACAAAATTGTTAGAAGAAATTTGTACGGCAATTGCAAAGCAATTACGTAAACCGGTGGCAGAAGTAACTGCTGATAAAAAATTAAAAGATGATTTAAATGCTGATAGTTTGGATTTGGTTGAATTGATGATGAACTTGGAAGAAAAGTATAACATCACGATTGCTGATGAAGACTTGGTAAAAATGCAAACAATTCAAGATGTTGCAAATTATATTGCTAGTGTTATGAAGTAAGTTTATTAACATAAGCATAGTTGTGTTCTTAACTTTTTTTTGGTTTTGTCTAGGTATCGGGTCGATTGGGCTCGGTGCCTTTTTTTTGTGTCGAATGGGACTTGGTTTATATTTACCGATTGGTATGGTGTTGATTTTGTCGTTGCTAGTTAAGCAAACTGAAATTGCGTTAGGGGTGGTTTGGGGGAGTGTTGCTGTTAATTTGGCTTTGATTGGTTTTATGAGTTTTTTCTATAGTGAGTGTTTAGTGCGTGAAAATTTTTGGCAAATTTTATGGATGTTTTTTAGCTTGGTTGCAATGTTAGTTTTGGTGAGAAATACACAGGTTGGTATATTTGGTGGTTGTGGATTGTTATTGGTTGGTTTTGTTGCGTTTGGGATGCAAAGAAAACATATAATGAAATATTCCAGTGTGAAACGTAAATCTAGGGGTTGGGCTAAAATTTTTCTTTATGGTTTAATATTGTGTGTTGGTATTGTTGTTTTGTTATGGCGTTATCATTTAATTGCTACGTTTTGTGGAATGCCGGGCGGACGATGGTTGATTGTTTTAGTTATGCCGGTAGTGAGTATTTTTGCGCTTTGGGGACAGTTAAAAAAGTCACTGTGTACAAAACAACAAACCTTACAGGGGTTGCTTTGGTGTAATGTGTTTTTGTTGACATTTGGTTGTGGGTTAATGGCTGTGGTGGGGCAGTTGCAGTTTTCACAATTAACTAGTGTTGTGGTTTTGCCATGGTTAACTTTGATGACAATTATGGCAGGCGTAATGTTTGTGATGCCGAAAAAAATCACCCGTTGGTGGGGTGGTTTATTAGTAATTATGTATGTTGGGTTGTTGTTTAGTTTATTGTTTTAACTGTTGTGCTAATGCTGTAAGATGATTTAAGGTAAAGTCAAGTTGTTCACCGGTTTGTAGGTTTTTTAAACGTAACTTACCACTGTTGATTTCGTCTGTTCCAATGACGGTCGCATATTTAATTAAAGTTGCCGATGCGTATTCCAGCGCTTTGCCGACTTTGGGTTTCGCTGTCCATAACATTGTAGGAATACCAAGCGCACGTAATTGGTTTGCTAAGTTGTGGCATTGTGGTTCAGTGTTCATTGGCACAATGAGTAATTTAATGCTATTTGTGGCTGTTGGTGCAGTAAGAACAGCTGTGATTGGTTCAAGTCCAAACGACATACCAACGGCAGGGTAAGCAATACCAGAACCGACAAAGTTAGTAATAATTTGGTCGTAACGGCCGCCGCCGCCGAGTGATGATGTATACTGACCGGTAGCATCAAATACTTCCCAAACAACACCCGTGTAAACGTTTAAGCCGCGTGCTAGTGATGGGGTGAATAAGCAATATTGTGCCAAATTTAATGCTGTAAGTTGCGTGAATAATTCCTTAATTTCGGCGATGCCTTGATTGTTAGGTAATATTTTTTCCAGTGCATTAAAATCAAGGGTGACTGTATCTAGTAATTGAATAGCTTTTTCACGAGGAAGAAACTTGCCCAATTCAGTTAATGTTTCATCGCGTGTAATCTTTTTGATTTTGTCGAGAATACCGATAATGGCATCGTGGTTTTCGGTAACACCTAAATATTGTAATAAGCCGATTAAAATTTGACGATGTCCAATTTGAATTTGTGGTTTAATGCCGAGTTGCAAATAGCAGGTAATAGCAAGTTCAAGTAACTCAATTTCGATACCACGACTACCGTCGCCGACAACGTCGACGTCGCACTGAATGAACTCACGTAAGCGTCCGGCTTTGACAGGTCCGTTACGGAAAACTTTGCCGATTTCGTAGCGTTTGAATGGAAGCTTTAAACTACGGTTTAGTGCGATGTATTTACAAAAGGGGACAGTTAAGTCAAAACGTAAGCCTAAATCACGTGCGCCTTGGTCAGACAAAGAATAAATTTCTTTGACGATTTCGGCTTGGTCGCCGTATTTATAGGTGAGTAGGTCACGATAATTAAGCATTGCCGTGTCTAAAGGTTGATAACCGTATAATTCAAAATTACGGCGTAAAGTGTCTGTAATATGGTTACGTAATGTCATTACTGTTGGGTCAAAGTCCGTAACGCCTTTTAAATTGCGAATTACCATGTACGCTCCTGTATTTCTTTCATATCTAGTTTTTTGTAAAGAACACTAATGTCGCCTAGTGTTTTTGTTGCCAACCAGTTTTGAACTTTAGCTGTGCCATTTGGAATGAAATATTTTAACATATTAGTTACAGCACGAATAATGACTACGCACTCGGCAATCGTTTGTGGGTCTAAGGTTTTCCATGGTGTATGGTCGCTGAACCATTTGTTACCAAAGGCAACCAGACTCATTGCTGTGGCCAAAGCCTTGCTGCAAGCACCTGTTTCAATTTGCTGGTTGAAGTCGAGTAGTGTTTTATCAATTTCTTGTGTGATGGTAGAATTTGGTTTCATTGCCGGAATTTTGCCGTCGAATTTATTTTTTATGAAGCTTAAGGTACGATTTACTAGGTTGCCGTAGTTATCGATTAGTTCGCCGTTAACGGTATAAACAAAATCTTCAAAAGAGAAGTTCGCATCTTTTTTGTCGTTAGTGTTACGTAAAAAATAATAGCGAATCATATCGACATCAAAACTATCAATGAGTTGACGTGCACTAATGTAGTTACCTGTTGATTTGGAAATCTTTTTTCCGTTCATTGTTAAGTATTCACTGCTGATGATGTAGTCTGGTAAGTGCCATTGATGTTTGTTTTCAGCTAACAACAATCCTGGTAAAATCACGCTGTGGAATGGAATATTGTCTTTCGCGTGGACATAGTAGTGGCGTTTTGGTGCGTCATTATTATCTAATAAAAATTCTTGCCAGTCTGATTTAATTGTGTGGGTAGTGGAAAGGTAACCTAAAACATTTTCTGCCCAAATGTAAACACGTTTATCTTTGACATCATTTAAGAGCTTAGTTGCGTTGGCTGGTAAAGGGACACCCCAAGTGATATTACGTGTAATCGCACGGTCAATTAAACCTTCATTTAAGTATTTGTTTGTCATACCAACGGCATTGTTTGTCCATTGCTTTTGTTTGTCTTGTAAGTTTTTTTGGATAGCTTCTTGGAAGTTGCTTAAACATAAATAGATTTGTTCGGTGTTACGTAGTTCTGGGGTAGCACCACATAATTTACAATGTGGGTCTTGTAAATCTTCTGGTTCTAGAATTTTACCACAGTGGTCACAAGAATCACCCTTAGCGTGTTTGCCGCAGTGTGGACAAGTGCCTTCCACATAACGGTCGGGTAAATATTGTTGGCATTTAGTGCAGTATAACTGGGGAACAGTTTTCACAAATACGTTGTCAGTATCATATAAGTCAGCGTGAAAGTTTGCCGCAAAGTTTTGATGTGCTTCACTTAAAGTCGATGTGTATAAATCAAAAGAAAAGCCAAGATCGTTAAAATCACGTTGGTGGCTGGTATGGTATTTTTCGGCAATCTGTGTCGGTGTTAAGTTTTCGTTTTTTGCGCTAACCAAAATTGGTGTACCGAAACAATCACTACCACTGACAAAACTAACGTTTGCACCGTGGTCACGGTAGTAACGAGCAATCACATCGGCAGGTAATGATGAAGCGATGTGTCCTAAGTGTAAATGGCCGTTTGCGTATGGCCAAGACAATCCAACTAAAACATTTAATCTCATTAACTTGATGTTAACACATTTTTCCTTAAATCACAATTACAATCTTGAGGATTAGTGTTTTATTGACAAAATTCGCACAGGTTGCTAAAATTTTCTAGAAATAAAAATAGGAGGTAAATTAGTTATGCCGAGTGGACGTAGTGGTGGAGGAAGCAGTCATTTCGGTGGCTCACGTAGTTTTGGGGGAAGCAGTCATTTTGGACGTAGCTCTTTTGGAGGTAGTAGTCATTTTGGTGGTTCTCATCGTAGTAGTGGTAGTTCACGTGTGCATATACCTTCAATGCGTTGGCGCCCGCACACAACTGTGATTTTTGGTCGTCCTGTTTATTTTGGAGCAGGTCGTGCGACAACCAGTTCTCTGTTAAGTGTTTTGATTGTACTTGCGATTTTTGCAGCTGCAATATTGGGAATGAGTTGGTATTCTTGTGAAGAAGATTTAACCTTTATGCGCGAGAACTATAATCATTATCATGGTATGGCAGTTAGTGCTGAATTGGATGCAAATTATCAAGTGCTTGCAACAGTAACCGGAATTGAGGAATGGAAAGATAGTGGCAAGTTTCGTGTTTTGTATGAATATGGTTTAATCGACGGTTATTCTTTTTATGTTTATGATGAAGCGATTGCATTACAATTAAAACGTGATGGTGTTACTTTGGCAATCGATGATAAAAAGACAATGATTTCGTTATTAACTGATTCAATACCTTTGGATTATAAAGATACTACATTAGAAGATGATGCAGAATATGTTGATTGTGCTAAGACGCGTGATAGTTTACGTTTGGCAACAATTCTTGTTGCTGGTCTTGCAGGTACAATGTTTGTGATTTCATTGATTGTGTCTTTAACGGCAAAGAAAGCAACACCAGAACAAATTGCAGAAACAGAAAAGGCAAAATCTGGACAAAGTGCAAAAACAGCCGAAACACCAAATGGTACATGGCGCTGTGCGTATTGTAATACTTTGAATGATAGTACAAAAACTACTTGCGATGGTTGTGGGGCAGGTCGCCAAAAATAATTTGTTGAATTGCTAAATCTTTGTTAATATAAACATTATGGCATTAAATATTGAAAAATGGTTAAAAGAAAACACTTGGGATTTGCAAGGTAAAGTTGTTGTGATGACCGGTGCTGCTGGTGGTTTGGGTAGTGTCTTATCACGTTATTTATTGCAATGTAATGCAAGTTTGATTATGTTAGAACGTGATGTTGAAAGAATGGAAAGTTTAAGTAAACAATTGCGTGAAGAATTTGCCAATGCTGAAATTGAAACAATTAAAATTGATTTGAATCATATTCGTTCAATTAATGAAGTTGTCGCTAAATTGATTGACCGTCGTATCGATTACTTAATTTTAAACGCTGGTGTTTATGATGTTCCGTTGTCTAAGAGTGAGTTAGGTTATAATAATGTTTTCCATATTAACTTTATCGGTCAATATTATTTAACTAAACAATTATTACCTGCTTTGCAACGTACAAAGGGTAAAGTACTTCCGGTAAGTAGTATTTCGCTTGATTATGGTCGTTTGGATGAAAATGACATAGACTATACAACTCACGTAAAGAGTACGAAAGTTTACGGTAATTCAAAACGTTTCATTACATTTGCTATGTCAGAATTATTTAAAGATCGTGATGATGTACGTATGTCAATTGTTCACCCAGGTGTAACTTTGACACCAATGACAAATGCAAAAAATAAAGCATTTATCAATTTGACAATGAAAATGATTTTCCCCAAACCAGCAGTTGCTGCATTAAGTATTTTGGCAGGTGTTTTTAAAGATAGTGAACACGATGAATGGATTGG
>JAZSAE010000035.1:0-18553 GCA_045601705.1 Clostridia bacterium
TTTGCACTAAATCGTATCTATACAGAATGGTATCGTTCACGTGGTTACGATTTTGATATTACCAGTTCAACAGCTTTTGATATGGCGTACGTTCCAAATCGTGAAATTTATGCAAATATTTCTGAATTAGTAGATAGTGTCTTTACTGTATATGCGCAAAGAGAAGGTTTCCGTAATCCGTACTTTACGGAGTTTTGTAACGGAACGACAGCAACCTGTAATGGATTATCGCAATGGGGAACGGTAAGTTTGGCAAACAATGGTCTATCTGTTTTGGAAATTTTGCGCTATTATTATCCGAAAGATTTAATTTTGAGTAATGCGCCAACAGGTGTCGTGCAAAATTCTTACCCAGGAACGCCGTTGCGGATAGGTTCTTCGGGGACAGATGTACGAAGAATTCAAACTTATTTAAACCGAATACATCAAAATTTTCCGTTAATTCCTTTAATAACGCCAGTCGATGGTTCTTTTGGTACACGAACACAGGAAGCAGTTCGCGTTTTCCAACGTACATTTAACTTAACAAGTGATGGTGTTGTTGGTGTTGGTACTTGGAATAAGATATCGCAAATTTATACAGCAGTTACTGGATTAGCAGAACTTAATGGAGAAGGTGAAAGAATTGGGGTAGGTAATACGCCACCAACAACTGTTTTACGTCAGGGAAGTCGTGGTAATGATGTTTTACAATTACAATTTTTATTAAACTATATTGCGCAGTTTTATCCAACCGTACCGAGTGTTAGTCAGGATAGTGTTTTTGGGGCAAATACAGCAAGTGCAGTGAGAAGTTTCCAAAGGCAGTTCGGTTTAACACAGGATGGAGTTGTGGGCCGTGCAACTTGGAATAAACTATATCAAGTGTATCAAACGTTACAAAGCGGCGAAGCCCCATCGGGTGGTAATACAGGAAGTGGTAGTGGTGTGATTGCTTGGCCAGGTGTTTATTTCCGTCAAGGTAGTACGGGTGGCTATGTTGCGACATTGCAAAATTTATTAAATAATGCTCGTAATACTTATGCACAATTACCGTTTTTGAGAGTTGATGGTGTTTTTGGCGCGAATACAAATAATGCAGTGCGTTTATTTCAAAGGGCTGCTGGTTTGGCTGTTGATGGAATTGTTGGTCCAAGTACTTGGAACTCTTTAGCACTTTTGGATCGTTGATTTGACACTATGTCCCGAAAATGGTATAATAATGTATGAAAAATATTTATTACATCGGATACCGTCAAGGGGATGCAGAAGCAAGTTTCTACAATCAAACTATGGACGGATACTTCGCGGGTAGTATTACCGAATTGGGTAATAACAAACGTGGAAACATTGCGCACAACGCAACAACACGAGTTCAACTAAGTCAAAATGTTGAATTTGATGAACGCAACACAAAAATTATACGTGAATTCATTAATGAAAAATGTCGTGAAATTGTCGCAAAAGTACCAGATGCGTATTTTTACCCTTATTCACCAGTTTATGCTAGTTATGTGCCGGAAGAATTAAAGGATCGTATTTTATGTTGTAACGATCCAAAAGTTTTTGCGGTTTTGGATAGTAAATTTCAATTCCGTAAAATTTTTAAAGATATTTTACCATTTGCGCCATACGAATATGTGGTTGGCTCAGAAATTATTAAACGTTTGAAGGATGGTACTTATCCAGAACAAAAAGAAGTTGTTATTCAACGTGATTATGGGGCAGGTGGTTTTGGTACTTTGGTTGTAAGTAAAAAGTATTTCGCCGATCCAAAGTTTAAAGAACGTTCGATTCAAGAAATTTATCCACGTGAAACATATTTGGTAAGTGATTATATTGAATCAATTTGTTCAACCAGTTTGCATATGATTGTTTCAAATAACGAAGTGCATCTTTTACCTTCTTCATATCATCGTTATATTGATCATCATAAATTGGATTATGTAGAATTTAAGGCTTTTAACAAGTTGCCAAAGGATATGTTGGAACAAGCTTATGAATATGGGCATAAGTTTGGTGAATTTGTGCGTACCAGTAAAAAATACCGTATGCGTGGTTGGGTTCATATTGATTTATTGTTTGGTGTTGATGGTAAAGTTTATACAATGGAAGCAAATCCGCGTTTCGGTGGAGAAATTGGTTTGGAAAACCGTGTTTTCCGTGCGGCAGGATTGGAATCGGTGTTTGAATACAATTACCGTGCGTTCTATGATGAAAAGACCGATTTTGCCGAAGGTTTGAAAAAAGTTAAACCATTGGGGATTTATCGTCACGCTGTGGTTAAACGTAACGCTGATGGGGAACTGGTCAGTGTTGAAGCTGATAATGTTAACCGTGAAGGTTTTGATATGACTTTGATTCGTGAAGAAGACGGAATGTATACACACTCTGTTTATGAATTACAAACCGATGACGAAGAATAATTAAAGGACAGTAACGCTCTTTGCTAGGTTGCGTGGTTTATCTGGGTTAAGTCCTAATGATAGTGCTAGGTCGAGTGCAAAAATTTGTGCTGGAATAATTTGGCTAATGAATGCCAAAGGATTTTCGAAGTTGATTGGAATATTGATGACTTTCCCACCACGTGCTTGAATTTCGGTAACAGCATTTGCTGTATCATCGCCAAAGGCAATAGCAAGGGTTGTGTTGTCAACCATTGATAATGGGCCGTGTTTTAATTCATTAGCAGGGTAACCTTCGCAATGAAGATAGGTTACTTCCTTAATTTTTAATGCCGATTCTAAAGCAAGAACATAAGCAAGTCCTTTTCCAATAATAAAAATCTTTTTAGGCTTTTCAGGTGGTAGGGGAAGGATGTGGCGTGCGTGTTGAAGTGTTTGCTGTGTCATTTGTCTTGTTTTATTGTAAATATTGGGATCGTAGTCTTGCACTAAAAGACAACCAACTAAAACTGCGGCATAAAAGACTTTGGTGCTGGCAACGGCAATTTCTGGACCACAGAGTAGTGGAAATGTAATTTGGCTGCGTTTGGCAATGGTGCTAGTTAATACGTTGCAGAGTGCGATAATGGGGATGTGATGATGTTGGATGATATCCATACAAGCAAGCGTATCGGCTGTTTCGCCTGATTGGCTGATGACAATGGCAAGCGATGGTTCATTAAGTAGAGTTGTTGGTGTTAGTTCACTGCTGATATGAGCGATTGTACGAATTTTAAGTTCTTTTTCGTAGATTTTGGCTAATAATAAAGCAGCGTGGTAACTTGTGCCACAACCACATAGGTGAATGCATTTTATATTTTTTAATAAATTACGGAATTTTTGCTTGATGTGGACGATATTTTCTGTGTTTTGGTATTCGGACATTATTCGTGTTGCGATTTGAGGGATTTCGTTAATCTCTTTTTCCATATAAGTAGAATAGCCTTGTTTGTCGCTTGCGATAAATGTTTGATTAAAAGGTTGCCATTTTCTCGTAATGGGGTTTGCATTATTGTAAAATGTTAATTTTTGTCCGGTGATTTCGCAGGTGTCAAGATTCTCGAGTGTAATTACGTGAGTTACAGTCAATGGTAGGGCGAGAGTATCGCTTGATATATAAAAGGTGTTATTGTCTTTCCCAATATAAAGGGGAAGATTGCCTTTTTTTGCTAAAAATAATTTATTTTCGTTGAGTTTTATAGAACAAAATACATACTGACCTTTTAGAAAATTATGTATATTGTGTTTGTTATGTTGTAATAAATACAATATATTGGGGATGATTTCGGTATCGACTGGTGTTTTGAGCTTTATGTTGTTTTGATTAAGATAATCACAACATTCCTGATAATTTTCAATAATTCCATTATGTACTACGGCAATTTCATCGTTAAAAGAAGTGTGTGGGTGTGAATTAGTGGTAGTGACTGCGCCGTTTGTTGCCCAACGTGTATGTCCAATACAAGCTTTAATTTGGGGTTGTGTGTTAATTTTGTTGCTTAGCTCATTGATATCACCGACGGATTTGATAATATTTAACTTTTTATTGTGGTTATAAGCAATGCCTGCGCTGTCGTAGCCTCGATATTCTAAAATTTTTAATCCTTCTAATGTTTTTTTGATAAGGTTTTTGGGTTGTTGACTAATAATACCAAATATTCCACACATAATTTTATCTATGTTGTGTTTGGTAAGTTAGTGCTTTGTTTTGTTTGATTTAAATTAAGGTTTTTGTTATATATTTTATATGGAATTAAAAGCAAGTGATTATAAAGTTGAAATTTCAGCTCGACACGTCCATCTTTCGCAAAAGGACTTTGAAATTTTGTTTGGTGCTGATGCAAAAATGGAAAATGTCAAAGACTTAAGTGTAAAAGGGGAATTTAAGTCCGATAAGTCGGTTACTATTCTTGGTCCAAAACGTTGTTTAGAAAGGGTTGTGGTTTTAGGACCATGGCGTAATCAAACACAGGTGGAAATTTCTGTAACTGATAGTTTTAGTTTAGGTGTAAAAGATGTACCAGTTCGTATGAGTGGTGATTTGAAAAATTCAGCACCAATTACTTTGATTGGGGAAAAGGGGACTTTGGAACTGTGTGAGGGAATGATTGTTGCAGCGCCGCATATTCATATTGGACGGTCAGATATGCAAAAATATGGCTTGGTTAATAGTCAGGAGATTGATGTTACTGTTGGTAACTTGCGTAAGACGACTTTTCATAATGTGATTGTGCGTGAATCTGATGTTGATTTTCCAGTTGTCCATTTAGATACAGACGAAGGCAATGCTGCAAATTGATAGTTTTTGTTGTGTTGCGATAGGTAATATTTATTTGGCGTTTTCACATAATTAAGTTATACTAAAACAGTCATTGGGGGATGGAAATTTGAACCGATTGCACAAGAAATCTTTTTTGTTGTTGGTTGTTGCTGGTTTAGCATTGGTTTTTAGTGTTTTTAATTTGTTTTTACCAAAAACAACTGTTCAAAAACCTTGTGCGTCTAAATTGGTTACCGCGGCGCAAGAAATTGATATCTCGGTCGAAAATGCAGGTTCTTTTTCCAATGATGGTTTATATTTGACTCGTCCAGATGTTGTCTCGGCTGATAATATTTACCGTGGTACAATTAGTACTGAGGCTTTAATCACAAATGATAACAAAATAGAATTCTATCCAACTTTTACAGCTATGGTAAGGCAAAATGACCATTGGGTTGAAGCTGATTCAAATTACTTTTGGAAAGAAGAAACTGATGGTACTAATTTTAGCGTAGTGTGGTGTTTAAGGGAAACGGCACCAGCTGCTGTATATTGTATTCGTTGTTCTTATGATGAAGAATATGGTGGTGTTGTTGAGACTGAATCTATTGATTTTGAAATTTTATACCAAGGTGATTGGAATTATGTGAACGTTACCAATAATAATGGTGAACGTCGTATAACTAATTTTGCTGGTGGTGATGAAAAGACTTTGCCGTTAAATATTACTTTTAACGGTGGTGCTGGTGAGCCTGATTTATATGAGAAGGGACTTAAATTATCGACAGGTACAAGTGTTGGAGAACTTTATTCTGATAATTGTATTGTTTCTACATCGGCTTTAGTAAAAAATATTGTTGTTAAAACAGTTTCAGGTAAAGTCTATGATGCTAAAAATATTGTTACAAAAATTGATAAAAACGTTAATAACCGTGTTGAAATTCGCTTTTTAGAACCTTTAGAAAAAGATGTGTATATTGTGCAATTTTCTGCAAATGCCGACAATCGTATTCTTGGACAGTTTATTATTGATAATTCTGGGATGAAAGGTGGTGTTAACTTATCTCAAATATGGGTGATTTTAATGATATTTGGTGGTTTATTGGCTTTAGGTGCATCTTCTGCTTACTTAGTTCCGTTATTTATTGTTAAAATTAATGAATCAAGGGTGCAAAGAGAAAATGAACGCATTGCACGTATGAAAAACCCAGAAGCATATGCGAATAATAAGAAAAAATCAATTAAGGAAATTGTTGATAAGATTATTTACAATATTAAAACTCCAGTTTATAAACGTAAAAAAGAAGAAAAAGAAAACGAAAATCCTGCAGAAGAAAAAGTATATTCAAATCGATTTACTGAAATGCTGCGTGAGCGTCAAGAAAAACGTGATTTTATGCGTGAAAATAATGTAACTAGTGCAGAAATGGAAAAAATGAAAGAAATAGAAGCTGCGTTGGCTGCTGATGAGGCAAATAGTTTTGCTTCATTGCGTGATGATGACGATGATGAAATTGCAACTTTCCATGCGGCAGAGGATGAGATTTCAACATTAGAAACAGGGGCTTATATGGAAAATGGAACAAGGTTTGCTAAACTTGATAGTATGAATGATGATGACGGAAATAGTGAAAATGACTAAGACTAATCAAGTGAAGGAACAAACTAGTTTATATGAAAGAGCAGTAGCATATATTCTAAACATGCCAAAAACAGAAAAACAAATGAGACAGTGGTATGCACGTAAAACAACTGATAATGTTTTGATAAACAATGATATTGAACGACTAAAAGAGTATAATTTTATCAATGACGTTGAGTATGCTCGTATGTTTGTTGAAGCGAAAAAAACAAAAATGGGTGTTGGAATGATTCGCAATAAATTACGCTTGAATGGAATCTTGCCGGAAATTATCGAACAATCAATCAGTAGTGTTGGAAATCAGTTTGAATTTGCTTTGAGTTGTGTGGCAAAATATATGCGTACAAAAGATAAAACACCAGAAAACAAAAGTAAATTATTTCGTTGGTTATTAGGTAAGGGTATTGCTTATGAATTATGTTCGGAGGTAGTAGATGAATATTGGCATTGATATTGTTGATTGTGATCGTGTTTTGAATTTGATTAACGAAAAAATTTTTAGTAAAAATGAGATAGAATATATACATAAAAAAAATAATTCATTACAAACAATAGCTGGAATATTTGCAGCAAAGGAAGCATATTTTAAAGCAAAGGGTACTGGAATTTTAAGGAGTAAACTGCCTGAAATTGAAGTATTGCATCATAAAGGTGGTCAACCGTATTATGCTCATGATGAGCATGCAACGTTGTCAATTAGTCATACTGCGACTACGGCAGTGGCTGTTTGTATAATTTTTTAGGATTTTTCGTACTTTCATCGTATATATAGGCATAATGCAAAACGAATATTCCCCAGAATTTGTTGAACGTGTGCGTAATGCAAGTGATATTGTTGAAATAGCACGTGGTTATTTGCCTTTGCGTCAAAAAGGGCAGGATTTTTGGGCGTGTTGTCCTTTTCATAGTGAAAAGACTCCTAGTTTTGCAATTAGTTCGCCAAAGCAATTTTATTATTGTTATGGATGTCATGAATCTGGAAATGTTTTTACTTTTGTGATGAAGATGGAAAATCTTTCTTGGCCGGAGGCGGTGGCAATGTTGGCAAAAAGGGCAAATATTGAAATTCCACAAACCAAAGATAATAGTAATTGGTTGAAAGCACGTCAAAAACGTGATCGTTTGTACCAAGCATTGAATTTGGCACGTGATTATTATTGTCGAAATTTGTATCGAGCGCAAAATAAAGAAGCCTTGGATTATTTACATCGTCGTGGAATCAATGATGAATTGATAAAAATGTTCCATATTGGTTATAGTGATAGTTGGCAAGGTGTGGTTGATGAATTAAAGCAACATGGAATTAGTGAGGATATTATGCGTGAGGCAGGAATTGTTGCTAAACGTGAGGGAAGTAGTCGTGTATGGGATGCGCAGTTTGAAAGAATAACTTTTTCAATTCATGATGTTTATGGTAATTGTGTTGGATTTACTGGTCGTACAATGAAAAATGATGAAAATATGGCAAAGTATAAAAACACAACAGAGACAATTGTATTTAATAAAAGTAATATCGTATATGGTGTTGATGTAATGAAAAATTTAACACGAGGAAAACATACCAATGGGTTAATTGTAGTCGAGGGTAATGTTGATGAAATTGCGATGATTAAAAATGGATTTGTGAATACTGTGGCTTGTATGGGGACAGCATTGACGAAATTTCACGCAGGTGTAATAAGGCGATTTAGTCAGTTGGTATATTTATGTTTAGATGGTGATAATGCAGGGCAAAATGCTACATTAAAATCAATTGATACTTTGCAGGATGCAGGTTTGACTGTAAAAGTGATTGTTTTGCCTGGTGGACAGGACCCAGATGAATTTTTACAGAAATCAGGTGCTGAAGAAATGCAAAAAATGATAGACAAAAGTATTGGTGGTTTAGAATTTAAGTTAGAATACATAAAAAAACATAGTAACTTGAATGATAAAGTTGGTAAAACAGAGTATTTGAATCAAGTTGTTAAATTGTTGTCTACGGTTGATAGTCCTGCAGAACGGGAATTATATCTTAAAGATATTGCGAATACGTTGGGAGTAGAGAAAAATGTGATTCGTAGTACGATTGATATGAGAATTCCTAAAAAAGATAATATAAATAAGGGAGACACAATACCTAGTGTTAATATAAGTCATAACAAACACAAGAATAATGATATAAAAAACTTAGTAAATCAAAAAGAAAAGGAAAACGAATCAATAATTATCAAAGGAATACTTCATAATCAGCCATTTGCTGTGATAAATAAAAACGAATTTACTTTTTCAAATCAACTTTATCAAAAAATTTTTGAACAAGACTTGAAATTAAATAAAATTGATGATAAATTATCAGAAAGTGAATTGCAAGAAATTGCACCTTTGCGAATAACTGATACGTCTTTATCTCAACAAGATCAAGAGGTTATTTGGAAACATAGTTATATAAGTTTACGGCTTGATGTTTTGAAGCGTGAACTTGAAGTAGCTAAAAAAAGTGATATTGCAAAAATTATACCTTTAAAAAATCAAATTTTAAAATTAGAAAAAGAAAGACAGTCATTGAAAAAAATTTTGGAGGAAGGATAAGATGGCAGTAAAAGAAACGAAAGAACAAAAAGTGAATAAAGTTAAGACTATAAAAAGTACTGATGTAAAAGTAGAAAAGAAGGTAGCACCGAAAACTGCTGTCAGAGTTAGTGCTGAGCAAAAAAAAGAAAAAACTGGAACTAAGAAAGCCGAAACAAAAACAACACCGAAAGTTAAAGAAGTTAAAAAGGCTGTTGATGGAAAAAAAGAACCTGTAAAAGCAAAAGCAACAGCTACTGTAAAAAAATCTGGTGATGTTAAGAAAACTGACACCGTAAAAAAAACCGCAAAAACAGCTGTCAAAGAAGATAAAAAGGTTGAAAAAGCCGTTGAAAAGAAAAGTCTTGTGAAAAAAGTTGTTGTTGAAGAAAAAACAGAACCAAAACAAGTTTCAATGGTTTTTGATGGTCAAAGTGAAGGATTGCGTCCAGAAATCAATATTTTAATTAAACGTTTTTTAGAGTTAGGTAGAAATCGTGAAATTAACGAAGATAATTTGACTATGGCATTGATTGAACATGATGCAACTGCTGTAGATGTGGAAAAAGCAAAACAAATTTTAGTTGCTAATGGTGTTGTTATAAAAAAGGTTAATGAAGATGAAAAGTTGCGTACAGATGCAATTGAAAAATTAATTTCAGAAGCGTCAGTTGATGATCCAATTAAAATTTATCTTCGTGATATTGGTCGTTATAAATTATTAACAGCTGAAGAGGAAGTAGAAATTGCAAAACGTATGGCTATTGGTGATGAAGAAGCCAAAAAAATATTAAACCAAAGTAACTTACGTTTAGTTGTGCATATTGCTAAAAGGTACGTAGATCGTACGCCGTTAAAATTACTTGATTTAATACAGGAAGGCAATCTGGGCTTAATGAAGGCCGTAGAGAAGTTCGATTATAGTAAAGGTTTCCGTTTTTCGACTTATGCAACTTGGTGGATTCGTCAATCAATTACTCGTGCAATGGCTGACCAAAGTCGTATTGTGCGTTTGCCGGTTCATATGGTGGAAACAATTAACCGTTTGTTGAAAACTACAAAAGTTTTGCAACAAGAGTTAGGTCGTGAACCAAGTACTGCTGAATTGGCTGAACGTATGGAAGTTAGTGAAGATAAAATTGAAGAAATTCGTCGTATTAGTCAAGATACTACAAGTATTGATTCACCTTTGGGTGATGAGGGTGATGGTACGATTATGGATACAATCGCTGATCCAACCATTATGTTGCCTGAAGATGAAACTTACAAGAAAGGTTTAAAAACTCAATTGTTGTCAATTATCGCTTCATTAACACCACGTGAACAAAAAGTTATTCGTCTGCGTTATGGACTTGATGATGGCCGTCCACGTACACTTGAAGAGGTTGGACATTTGTTTGAAGTTACACGTGAACGTATTCGTCAGATTGAGGCGAAGGCTTTGCGTAAATTACGTAATCCAAATCGTACACGTCGTTTGAAAGATTTTGTTGAAATGTAAACTTTATGTGAAAAATAATGTTGTGATTGCTTAAAAGTATAAACCGTGTTATGCTATTTTTATGAGTAATCAAAATATCGAAAAATTGTTAGCAGCGCAAAAGATTGATAAAGAACGTTTGCAACTAGTTCAAAATTTAGAAAATGGCAAGGTCAAAAAAGAACTAGATAGAACTAACAAATTAATCAATGATTCAAGAGCAAATGTTTTACAGTTAGATTCTGATGCAAAAGTTTTACAAGAAAATTACCAAAAAATTAGTAAGATAATATTAGAAACACTTACTTTGATAGAAAAAACAAACACAAAACAAAGTGAAGATTTAGAATTATATAGTAGTTATTTATCAAAATTGTCAATGCTAGAAAGTCAATTAGCTGATATTGAACGTCGTATTACGCAGAAATCTTTAGCTTTTAATAATATTAAAAATGATTTGCTTAAAGCAACTAGTCAACAAAAAACGTACTTAAAAATGTATGAAACTGAAAAAGTTGCTGGTGCACCAAAATTGGAAGCATTAGAAAAGCAGTTTAATGAAAATATTAAAGGTATTGATGAAAAATTAATCGCTAAGTATGGTGCTGTACGTAAAAGTAATGGTGGAAACACAAAAGATGTGGTTGTTCCTTTGACGGGTGATAATCGTTGTCAAGGATGTTTTATGGATGTTCCAGTTGCAATTGTTAACCAAATCAAAACTAATGGTTGGGCGACTTGTGAAGAATGTGGCAGGATTATTTATCAAGCATGAATGCATTAAAAGATTTTGAAGTTTTTTATCAGCAAATAACGGGAACAACTTCACGTTTAGACAAGGAAGCAATTTTAAAAAGTTATCGAGATAATGATGCTATTAAAGAAATTTTGCACTTTTTGTTTAATCCATTTATTGTAACTGGCATTAGTGAACGCAAATTAGCAAAACATGTTGCTGATGCAAAGTGTGAATGTCAAAATTTGTTTGAATTATTAGAATATTTTAGAGTTCATAATACAGGGCGAGATGAGGATATTGCCGTTTTGCAAAAATTTACAATAGGATTAAGTGACACTCACAAGCAATTAATAAATGGTTTAATTAAGAAAGATTTAACTTTGGGTGCAAGTGAAAAAACGTTAAACAAAGTTTTTGGTGCTGGATTTATTCCGGCTTTTAATGTAATGTTGGCTGAAAAATACGTAGAGAATACCACTTTCGTTGAAAATAAAAAGTTTATTGTTACAGAAAAACTTGATGGCGTGCGTTGTATGTTGATTTTTAATGATGCTGGAAAACCAACATTTTTTTCACGTGCTGGTAAATCTTTTGATGATATGAATGAATTAGCACAAGAAGTTATGCACTTGGATTCTCAATATGTTTATGATGGAGAATTATTGTTGGGTGTGGAAGAAGTAATTAACAGTGCTGACTTGTATCGTATGACAGTCAAAGTAACAGCTAAAGATGGGGTAAAAACTGGATTAGTTTATAATGTGTTTGATGTATTACCAAAAACTGATTTATTGAATGGTTGTTGTTTGACTGCATGTGAAGACCGTAAATCACAACTAAGCAAACAATTAAAACAATTATCATTACCTCACGTAAGAGAAGTACCGATTCTGTATTGTGGTGATGATATGAAAAAAATTGATGAACTTTGTGACGAATATACGGATTTAGGTCGTGAAGGGGTAATGGTTAATATTGCTGATGCACCTTATGAATGTAAAAGAACAAAAAACTTGTTAAAAGTTAAACGCTTCAATACGGCTGATGTACGTGTTTTAGATTGGGAAGAAGGTACGGGGGCTAATAAAGGTAAATTAGGTGCTGTAATTGTTGAGTTTATTGCGCCAGATGGGAAGAAGTACAAATGTAAGGTTGGTAGTGGATTTGAAAAAGAAGAAAGAGAATTTTTCTTTACTCAACCAGAAAAAATTGTTGGTCATATTATCGAAATCGGTTATTTTGAACTTTCACAAAATCAAAAAGATAACGCTTATTCTTTGCGTTTTCCAACTTTTAAATGTTTGCGTGATGATAAAAATGAAATTTCTATGCATTAAAATAAAATAATGCAAAATTTGGTTTGGTGGCTGATAAAAATAATGATATAATGTATATTATGATTTATCCCAAAATTGAAGATTGTATTTCAAGAGCAGAACAAAACAAATATGTTTTGGCAACAATGGTTTCTAAACGTGCTAAGGATTTAATTACACGTAATCCTGGTCAAGTTGTGGCTGGAAAGGAAAAACAAATTTCTTATGCGATGCGTGAGATTGTTGATGGAAAAATTGTTCCAATAACAATGGTTAATCAATCTTCACGTGCTAAGTAACAATGAAATATGCAAAAGTAATTATTGATGCTGTTTTAAGTGATGATGTAGCGTGGGATTATTTAATTCCTGTAAATTTAAATGTTGTGCGTGGTTCGTGTGTTGTTGTTCCTTTCGGTAAGCAAGAAATAGTAGGATTTGTTGTGGATGTTTGTGATCATTCAAACGTAAATCCTAATCTTTTAAAATCGATACTTGGTTTAGCTACTGATTTTGTGATTAAAGATGAATTATTAAATTTGTTACCAAAAATTTGTGAATTTTTTAAATTGCGTGCGATTGATGTTTTGAAATTATTCATTCCTAGTGCTGTACGAAAAGGAAAGCCGAAACGTAATGGGGTACGGCGTGTTCCTGTTAGTATGCAAAAGGACGATCACAAGGTTATTTTAAATCCAGAACAACAGTTTTGTGTTGATACCGTTTTAGCACATCCAGAGAAAGTTTTCTTGTTAAAAGGTGTAACCGGGAGTGGTAAGACTGAAGTCTATATGCATATCATCGAAAAAGTATTAGCGAAAGGGCAAACGGCTTTGGTTTTAGTTCCTGAAATTGGTTTAACACCACAAGTTTTAGCAAATTTTAAAGCTCGCTTTGGTGATGTGGTTGCAATGCTGCACAGTAAGTTATACGGTGGTGAAAAGTTTGATGAATGGTTCCGTGTTAATTGTGGAACAGCTAGAATTGTGATTGGTGCTCGTTCAGCAGTTTTTGCTCCGTTGGAAAATATTGGTGTAATTATAATTGATGAAGAGCATGATGGTAGTTATCAAAGTGATAGTAATCCACGATACTTAACACACGACATTGCAATTATGCGTGCACAGTGGCATCATTGTCCTGTTGTTTTAGGTTCGGCAACTCCGTCAGTGCAAAGTTTTTATTTGGCAGAACAAGGTCAATATCAATTGCTTGAATTGCCAAAGCGTGCAAATAATGTGCCTTTGCCAAAGATTGAAATTGTCGATATGGCACACGAAATTCGTTCGGGAAATGGTGGTGTTTTTGGAACTGAGGTTTTGACTGAGTTAATTAATACTTTGCGTAATGGCAATTCTGCAATGATTTTTTTAAACCGACGAGGATATTCACAAACGGTACGTTGTTTGCAATGTGGTTGGAATGCTAAGTGTGATAATTGCGATGTTTCAATGGTTTATCATAAGGATGATGAACAATTAAAATGTCATTATTGTGCAGCGCGAATGCCTTTCCCAGCAAGATGTCCACAGTGTGGTAGTACTTATATTAAACACGGTGCAATGGGAACTCAAAAAATTTGTGCTGAACTTGGTAAATTGTTAACACAAGCAGGATTAGTTGTTCCTGTTTTACGAATGGATACTGATAACACGCAAGCCAAAGGTGCTTTGATTAAGATTTTGGAAGAATTTGCAAAAACCACGCCTTCTGTTTTAGTTGGTACGCAAATGATTGCGAAAGGGCATCATTTCCCAAAAGTTAGTTTTGTAACAATCGTTAATGCTGATGGTGGTTTTGTTGCTGATTATCGTTCAGCCGAAAGGACTTTTGCGTTATTAACGCAAGTTGCAGGACGGGCAGGGCGTGAAGTAGGTAATGATGGAAAAGTTTATTTGCAAACCTATATGCCAAACCACTATGTTTACAAGTTTATTAAAAATTATGATTATGTTGGTTTTTACCAACGTGAAATTACAGCTCGTCAGGCAACTAAATATCCACCTTTTTCAACAATTGTACGCATTCTTGTATCTGGGGTTGTTGATACTAAAATTATCGAAGTAATTCGACAAATTATGGAACCATTACGTGAATTTGACCGTGAACAACAATCTTTTATTTATTTAGGTGCAATGAAATGTCCGTATGGTCGTTTACAAAATAAATTTCGTTATCAGATTTTAGCTCGCATTAAACAAGATTTAGTAGAAAAGACTATTGATAAAATGGACGAAGTGATTAAAATAATTGAGCAAAAACCAATTGCTCGTAATGTGAAAATATTTTTTGAGATAAATCCAGCAAGTCTTTCGTAAACATAGTTATATGTTAGCTGTTGCTGACGCATCTTCAAATGTTCGTGTACGTCGGAAAAAGGCAAAACAAAAACGCCGGCCTAAGAGTTTAAATGTTGTAAAAATATCTAGCTTTTGGAATAAAATTACTCCAAAATTTTTTGATTTGAAGCTTTTTTTTGTGGTTTTTGGGTTAATTATTTTTGGTATTTTTATGATTTATTCGGCTTCAAGTTATAATGCAAAAATTTATTATGATGACCCATTTTACTATACCATAAAGCAACTAGTTGGATTTGTTTTGGGTATTATTGGTTTGATCTTGATGTATTTTGTTGATTATCGTTGGCTACAGCGTTTAGCTTTTGTAATTTTTGGAATTTCTATTGCTTTGTTGATAGCAGTTTTTATTCCTGGTATCAGTATCTCCAAATTGGGTGCAACACGTTGGATCGGAATTGGTAGCTTTTCTTTGCAACCTAGCGAAATTGCCAAGTTTGCTTTTGTGATTTTTGCTGCCCGTATCTTTGTTGGTAGATTTCAAGCCGTAGATAAATCTCTAATTTCTCCACGTCTTACAGCTCCTAAATGGTGGCAAACTTTGCTAGTTTTGTTGGGAGGTGGAGTAATATGTGGCTTGATTATATTAGAACCAAATATGTCAATCACAGTTACGGTTGGTATAATTATGCTGGTAATGTTGTTTTTGTGTGGTGTACGTTTAAAAACAATGGCTTGTATTTTGTTACCAGCTATTGCTATGGCTGTTGTAATGTTAGTTGCTGAACCTTATCGTCTTAAACGTTTATCGGCATTTATTGATCCGTGGGCAAATCCTAAAGATGAAGGTTTTCAGTTAATTGAAAGTTTATACGGAATCGCAAATGGTAGTTTTTGGGGCGTTGGTTATGGAAATAGTGTCCAGAAAAATATGTTTTTACCTTTTTCGGAAAGTGATTTTATTTTCGCAATTATTGCTGAAGAATTTGGTTTTTGTGGTTGTCTGATTTTGTTTTTTGTATTTGCTTGGATTATTTATCGTATTTTTAGTGTTGGTTGTCAATGTCAGAATTTTTTTGGTAAATATCTTTGTTACGGTATTGCAACTGTCATTATGGTACAAACAAGTCTAAATTTCGCTGTTGCAACAGGTTGCATTCCACCGACAGGGTTACCATTGCCTTTTGTTTCTTTCGGTGGCACAAGTTTATTGGTTTTTATGATGGCGATTGGGGTTGTTCTCAACGTAGATAAACAGTCAAGAAAAAGTGTGATTCAGTAGTGATTCACGAAAGATTCAAAATGTATACGATTTCGTATACATTTTTTTTATTTGTGTGGTATTATTAAAATGTAGGAGAAGTAGTATGGCGGAAGTTGAAGTTGCATTTAAGGTAAAACAAAGGCAAGCGAAGTGTGAAAAGTTGTTAAAGAAAGCAGGATATAAATTGTTTTGGAAAGCTAAAACAAGGGATTTGTATTTTACCAAAACAGAACTATCACCAGATATGAGTGAGCAAGAATTAAAATTTGCTTGTGTTCGACTTAGAAATTCAAATGGTGGATATAGTGTTGATAATTTCAGTGTGTTTGACGATTCAAAACCAGACAAGTTTAAATGTGATAAAAATGAAGCTTATACAATTACTGGAATATTAATAGAAAAAGGATACAAGAAAGTATTTGATACTTCAAAAACGGATTATGTTTATAAAAAGGGGAATGTTTATCATCAATTACAAGATATTGAAAAAATAGGTTTATTGGATTATGCTTATAATGAAGATATTAAAGATTTACCCGAAGATGAGCAATTTAAACTATTATCAAGAGAAATGGAAAGTATTGGTATTGAACTAGAAAATGAAGAAGGTGTTGATAAACTTAGAACACTTTTATCAGGTAAATTATGTTTTTCTAAAAATCAAAATGGAAATTATAATTTAATAAATAATAAACAAGAACAAACTCCGACTAATGTATAGTACAATAACTCGTGTTAACAGGTTGCATTCCGCCGACTGGGTTACCTTTGCCGTTCATTTCTTTTGGCGGTACAAGCCTGATGGTTTTTATGATGGCGATAGGAGTTGTGTTAAATGTGGATAGGCAGAGTAGGAAGAGTAAAATGTGATTTTTTTGTTTAAAGTGTATACAAAGTGCAATCATTTTGTATGCACTTTCATTTTTTATGCTACAATGATTTCTGGGAGAAAAGAGATGGATAAAAACATTACAATAAGACCAGTTAAACCGGAAGATGCGGAGCAGTTTGTATTGTTAGAGAATTTAATTTATAGAAAAACATATGAAAAAATCCTTTCGAGTGAAGTTATATTAAGAAAAGAAGAACAGACTTCAAATCGTGTCCTGATGTTTTCAGACACTCACAAAAATGACAAGGAAAACATATGTTATGTTGCCGAAATTGACGGGAGCTTAGTAGGATATTTTTGGGGGAAACTCCATTCTTCGTATGAATATTATAATTCGAAAGGATATGCGGATTTAATTGCTTTATATATTCATCCTGATTATCAAGGTTTAGGTATCGCTAGCAAATTAAAACAAATTTTTATAGATTGGGTAAAAATTAATGGAGTAACAAAATTTGTTATTGGCGTTTTAAAAGATAACAACAAAGCGAGAAAAGTTTATGAGAAGTGGGGTGGAGTATTAGATAATTATACTTCTGAGTATAAGGGGTGCGATGAGGTTTTTTATACTTATAATTTAGAAAAGGAACAATAAAATTTGCTTTTTTTTCTTACAAAAATTTATAATACAATAACTGATGTTAACCGGCCTAATCCCGTCAACTGGGTTACCATTGACTTTTATTTCATTCGGTGGCACAAGTTTATTGGTTTTTATGATGGCAATTGGTGTTGTTTTAAACGTGGATAAGCAGAGTAAGAAAAACGCAATCTGAAAATTTTTGCGTAGTGTATGTACTTTTATTTTTTTTGTGATATCCTGTTTTTTGGGGAGTACTGATGAAAAAATCGATAAATTTATATTTTAATAATAGCAAACATGAAAAAGACAAATTGTTGAAAATTAAAGAAGTTGGCTTTGATGAGTTTTTTACTGATATATTTGATGTGGGAGAAGATCTATCGCTTAAAGAACAATGTGAATTTGCTAAGTCAATAGGTTTAAAGTGTACAATGATTCATTGCTCATATTATGAACCAGATTTGCATTTTTTTTGGGAAGAAGGTGCAATGGGAAATAAAATCTGTCATGATTATTGTAATCAAATTAGAAAAATAAATGGCTTAACAGAAAATTTTGTAGTTCACCTAAATGCAGACAAAAAACAAACGCAATCAAAGGTAGGTTTGAAAAGAATAAAACAAATGCTAGCGGTTTGCGAAGAAATTAATGTCAATTTGTGTATCGAAAATTTATACAGTGAAACTGAAATACCATATATTTTTGAAAATTTACATCATAAAAGATTAAAAATTTGTTATGATGTTGGACATCGGAATTTTTTAACACCGAACTTTGATATAATTAAAAATTATCATGCACATATCCAAGTGCTGCATTTGCATGATAACCATGGTATATCTGATGAACATTTGATTTGTGGATATGGGAATATAAATTGGACAATTTTTGCGAAAGACTTAAAGTTATTGCCAAATATAGTTTTAAGTACTGAGGTAAAGAACAACAATTGTGGTGAAGAATTTTTAAAAGATGTTTATAATAGCTTGGCTATGATTGAAAATCTCATAATCTAATTTGTTTATATTTTTATTTATGTTAAACTGAATAAGTTATGCAAGAGCAAAAATTAAGAAATGTTTGGTTAGATTTATTTAGGTTTTTGTTT
>JAZSAE010000036.1:0-4361 GCA_045601705.1 Clostridia bacterium
CCAGCACCTTCAATTCGAGCACCACATTGATTTAAAAAGTTGCACAAGTCAATAATTTCTGGTTCTTTAGCAACACCGTGAATTGAATAGATGTTGCCTTCTATTCCTAATGCAGTGGCTTGAATGATGTTTTCTGTAGCACCGACCGAAGGAAAATCTAAACTTAACACGGTAACTTTACGATGGCGCCGTGGTGTGTAACATGCATAAATTGTATCATTTTTGCAATGACAATTGACGCCAATTTGACGTAGCAGTGTTAGATGAATATCGATTGGACGATTGCCAATAGCACAACCACCTGGAAGTGGTAGTTGAATTTTGCCTAAACGTGAAAGCATTGCACCCATAACAAAAATACTGCCTCGAATTTTACTTGCATAATTTTTGTTGATAATGTGCGTGTTTAATTTGTTATTATCAATTTTAACAGTATTACCTTTAATGTTAATAGTACATCCTAATTCGGCGAGTATATGTAACATTTGGTTCAAGTCTGATAGTTTAGGCACGTCATTAAGATAGACAGTTCCACGTACCATCAGGCATGCTGTCATAATTGGCAACAAACTATTTTTAGCACCTTGTATTCGAATGTGACCTTGTAATGGTTTACCACCAGTGATTTGGATGCGAGACATTAATTCATATTATGTTGACCTAGTTTTTCGTGTGACTTATAATATAATGGCATGAAGAATCGTGTTTTATTAACGATGTTAATCATCTTTATTGTACTGTCTAGTGTTTGGATAACTTGCGGTACAATTTTTGTTGTGCGTGATATTGAAGTTGTCGATATAACAGATGTTTTGACTGAGGAAGAAAAAAATGAAATTATTTCTCATAGTGGTTTATTAGGAAAAAATATTCTCTTTAATATAAACGAAGATAAAATTGCTCAAGAAATAAAATCGGCAAATCCTTCAATAAAATTACAAAGTGTTAAAGCAGAATTTCCAAGCCGTGTGGTTTTAAAGGTTTCACGTAGTTTGCCGATTTATTATGATGCGAAGAATCAAATTTATTTAGACTCTGATATGTGTGTTGCAAAGGAAAGTTTGTCGACAAAATATATTGATATTACAAATGCTAATTTAAATTTAAGTAATGACACGTATAATTTGGGTGATACAGTCTTTGGAAAAGACGAAAGAACTCAATGTAAAATTAAGCAATTAAAAATTCTTGCGAATTATTTCAATGCTTTAAATCAATTTGATATGAAACAATTTCAAATTGCTTATAATGATAATCCAGAGTGTGTTGGTGCGTATTTGGTTTGTTTAAATTTGAATATTTCAAATAATGTTAAATTTGAAATTAAAATTTTACCGAGTGATGATTTTTTAAGAGCATTAGAATTTACTGTGCAAATTTATAAGCAAAAAGGAATTGACGGTATTTATGAAACAAAGTTTGACAATGAAACAAAGAAAGTTGTAACTATAATTGGAGATGATGAATATCGTGAAAAATAATAATTTAATTGCTGTTTTATATTTTGATGATACGCAAGTTGTCGGTAGAATTGCGAAAGTTAATTGTGGTCAAAATTTGACTCCAATTATCACTGTTCGTAAGGAATACAGTGGAATTATGGAAAGTGATTTTACAAACCGTGAGGATTTTACTGAAACGGTTAGTCTTGTGGTTGAAGAAATGGTGAAAGGTGTTAGCAAAGTTCCTTCGGTTTTATACATAGGTGTTGCTAATCAATTCTGTCAAGTACAAACGCAATCAAGTGAAATTGCTTTTGATCGTATGTCAAAAATCAATCGTCATCATATTCAAACACTTTGGGACAATATCAACTTTGATACTAACAATGTTGAAATTATTCAAAAGCAAGCTTTATATTATAAACTTGAAGAATATAATGAAGTTTTAATTGATGTCTTGGGATCGACAACGATTGGTGTTGAAATGGTAGCGAGTGCGTTAACTGTTAATCAGGAGTTTAAATATTTGTTTGATATGGCAGCAATTCAACGTGCTGGTTTTACAAATTATAAATTTGTTTCGCTTGCAGCTTGTGAGTTATTTATGATTCCTGAAAAAGTCCGTGATGCTGGTTGCACATTGGTTCGCTGTGATTTCTTTTCAACTTCTGTTGTTAATGTATTAGGTGATGGATTAACACAAATTTCTCATTTTAATTTAGGGTCTGGTTATTTGGTTGATGAAATTGTGGAATATTTTAATGTCGATTATGAAACAGCAATGCAATTATTGATTCAGTGTACACCAACTTATGAAGTTCTTTTAGAAGAAAAATATTACGCTAATGGAAAACAAATTCCGGCAAGTATTTTTAATAAATTTGTAATGGGTTACTTAAATGATTTTGCAAATCGTTTAAATAATTTCGAAACAGCACGTATTATATATCTTTCTGGTGGAAATTTTGACCAAATTTATGGTGCAACGAATGTATTTGCAAATGGTTGTGATCGAACAATGATTAGGTGTAAAGATGTTCTAACAGGTGAGATTGCGTACCCAGAAAATACTTTGAATGCGATGATGCGTTTTGTTATAAAGTGTAGTTAAAAGCGAACACAGTGTAATTTAAGCCGTTAAAATACTGTTGCGACGGTTAATATAAGAATGTTTTTGGCTCCATTAGTTCGTAATACACGGACGCATTCGTTGGTTGTTGTACCTGTTGTATACACATCATCTAAGATTAAAATATTTTGATTTTTAATTTTATTTATTGCTGTCGGTAGGATGTCAAAAGCTCCAGACATATTTTCGATACGTTTTGTGATATTCATATCTTTTTGAATAATAGTTTTTCGATTACGTACAAGTATATTTGTTGCAACTGGTAAATTTACATAACTAGACAATTCTTTGGCGAGTACTTCGCTTTGATTATAACCACGTTCGTTCTGTCGACTTTTGTGTAGTGGTACTGGAATAATAATTGGTGGTGTATCAAATTGCTTTTGAATATGTTTTAGATAAATTGCGGCAAGGTATGGTGCTAATGCTTTGGCAATGAATCCATTATTATCATATTTTAATTTCAAAATCATACTACGAATAGGTTCTTCGTAAAGAAAAGGTGAATAATGAAAAGTTTGGTTTTCTGGCATAATAGGAAGACTATTCATACATTTCGAACAAAGATAAATATTAGTTGATTTTGAAATTTCGCCATCGCAAGCCATACAAGTATAGTTAGGAAACCAATTCATACTGGTATTATACAGGCTGTGGTGAAAACACCAAAATATAATTTACTGGTCAAAGTTTGCAATTTTTGTTATCCTTAAGTGGAATTATTGATTATGAAAATTTCAACAAAAGGACGTTATGCATTACAAGTGATGGTTGAATTTGCTGACCATGCTGACGAAGTTTTATCTTTGAAGTCAGTTGCTGATACACATCAGATTTCGTTAAAGTACTTGGAACAGATTGTTCAGAAATTAGTTAAAGCTGATTTATTGATTAGTTTTCGTGGTGCAAATGGTGGTTACAAATTAAACAAACATCCATCGGAAATTACAGTGGCTGCTATCTTGAATGCAACAGAAGGTAGTTTGTCGGTTGTGACGTGTATGGATAAAAATACTTGTGGTAACAATTGTCATTGTCGTGTGCGTAAATGTTGGGACAAATTAAATAATTTAATTGATGGATATCTACAAAATGTTTCTTTGGCCGAGTTATTAAAAAATGATTGAAAACTCTTTACAAACTGTTTACTTGTCGATATACTATTTCATAGTAAAAAGGTAGGAAATAAAATGCAATCAATAATTTACTTGGATAATGCAGGTACGACAAAAGTTAGTGAAAAAGTAAAACAAGCAATGTTGCCTTTTTTCGATGAATATTATGGCAATGCTTCAAGTTTATATACTTTTGGACAACGTGCAAAAGAATATTTAGAAAGTGCACGTGAGATTGTTGCAAAATCTTTGCATGCTGAAACAAGCGAGATATATTTTACGTCTGGCGGTAGTGAAAGTGATAACTGGGCGTTGTTAACGGCGGCACAAATAGGCAAACGTCAAAAAAAGATGCATATCGTTTCTACGGTTTTTGAGCATCATGCAATTTTGCATACGTTAAAAAAGTTAGAAAAAAACGGTTTTGACGTTACATATCTACCGGTTTATGAAGACGGAATTATAAAAATTTCAGACTTGGAAAAAGCCATACGTCCAGAAACTTGTTTAGTAACAATAATGTTTGCAAATAATGAGATTGGCACAATTCAGCCAATTGAAGAAATAGGGAAAATTGCAAAAAGCAAAAATATAGTATTTCATACAGATGCAGTACAGGCATGTGGAAATGTAGCAATTGATGTTCAAAAATTTGGAATAGATATGTTATCTTTA
>JAZSAE010000037.1:0-2389 GCA_045601705.1 Clostridia bacterium
TACTATTTATAGTGGTATATCATCGGTTGCTAATACTAATTTTACTTGGGATCAATATGAAAAATATTTATTATTGAAAAAATATGCAACATCAAATAATGTTGCTAAAGGTAGCGATTTATACAATAAATTAGTAAATACTTACAACGAATCTTTTGCTGATATGGTTTATCCATATAACATATGGGCTGAATATGCTACAGTGAAAGATAAAGATGGAAAAGATACTGATATAAAAGCTGTTGTTAAAATTAACAACAATAAGATTTTCTGTGATATGGTAAAAGGAATTGCAGAAGATAGCAGCTTGAAATTTACCAACAAAGACCCATTACAAATTTACATTAACTATGTTGTTCAATCAAGAATGGATGAAAACCCATTTGCACAAATGAACATGGCACAGTATTACTACTATATGGGTAACTTGTATGGCCAAAAATATGAAAATTATGGTTATACAGTTCCTACTAACTTCGAAGCAACTGGTGGCAAAGGATACAGTGCTTACTTGACTTTGAATGCAGCATTCGAAGGTAGCACAGCAGCTTTATTGACAGTTCCAGAATTTATTTATATGATGGCTCACGAAAGTGAAATCGTTATGACCAACGAAACTGCATGGGTAAAAACAGGTCATTTGGGTGGTGGCGCTACACGTATCAGCAGTATTGGTGCAATTGAAATGAACTGGACGACTCCGAATAATTTGGCTTCAATACAAGAAGAAGTTGAAGTCAAAGACGGTATTATTTCGTATAAAAATAATCAATGGGAAGCATTAAGTAAATACCAATCTGCGAAGATACAGTCAGGTTTAACAATTGCAAAATATCGTGAAATTATTACATTGGGTGGTACTTTGTATGAATTGATTAACCAATATCAAAATAATTATTATGCTGAAAAAGCAACTGATGAATACATTTTTTGGTTAAAAGCTGAACAATATAATTGGACACAAAAACAAGCTGAATTCGTTAAGGCACATTATGCTAATAATGGTGGTACTTATGATATGCAATATGCATTATCGGCAACAACATACGGTAATGTAATTACTACAATGGCAAATGGAAATATTCGTGCTGTTTATAAAACTGATGCACAGTGTATTACTATTAATAATCAATGGTTTGTTGATAATAATGGTGACGGTAATCAACAGTCAGGTGAACCAGTAGGTATTTATGCATTCCCACCTTATGATGGAAATACGCAGTTTGTTAATGGTGATGGACAAGTTTATTATTTCCATAGGTCAGAATCATACAATTTAGGCAAACACGAAGGGCTTGGTGCGGCATTATATATTGATGCCGATAACAATAAACTATTTGGTGAAGTTGTTGTGGAAGGTTCAACGACTGGTACATTTAAAGCTGGAAAAGACATTTTGATCTTGTACAAAGTTGAAGATAGTAGCGAAGCTGATTTTGAACGTCGAGAAAAAGTTGATGATGTAGAAAAAACCGTTTACTATAAGATTGCACGTCAAATTATACAATGTGCACGTACGGTGACAGGTAATTTGAAAGAGGGTAAAGATGAATATAAAACAAATAAAAATGAACAAACCGATAATAAGTCCGATTATTTGGAAGAAGCGCTTTGGTGGAAAAATCAAGGATTCAGTGCGGCAGAATTTGATAAAATTAAAGCACACGCAATGACAAAATCCGTACCAACAAACAGTGAAGTAGATTCATCATTTATTTCACGTAGCAGTGGTTACACATTGGCAGATGACTGGTATTATTCCAGTGCGTCAGGTTTCAAAACGGAAAATTTCACAACTGCAGAATATGTCGAAATTGTTTTGGGTGCAAAATATACGGGCGAAATATGGCATAGTACCTATGCTGATTACTTGATTTTTGTTCAATTATATAATGCGCCATCCAATGGTATTGAATCCGTTGATACTTCAAATTTTGAAAATAAATTACCACAAACAAGTAAGGATTCGTTTGATCAAATCAATCCGTTCCCGAGTGATATATATGGTGGTAATACTTCAGAAGATTTTATCATACAATTAGCAACCGAAAATGATTTGTCTGAAGCAATTGAGTTTACTTCGGACCGTGCGGCATTCTTGGCATTGTTCCGTGCTGAACATACGGCGGCTGATTATGTTCATTGGGCATATGATTTTAATTATCAAGTTTGGGATAATGATGCTGGTAAATACTATGACAAATTCTTCCGTTTGAATCATTACATTTATTATGTGCAACAAGATTTGGGCAATAAATTGGATGTTTATGGTCAAGCGTCCTTTGAGCCAGCAGATTTCAGATGGGTCTTGGACCAAACTGTCCGTAGTGATATTTTCTACAATGGTGTTACACAAGAAGCACGTACCACGGATTTGGTTGAATACCGT
>JAZSAE010000038.1:0-24786 GCA_045601705.1 Clostridia bacterium
ATAAAAAAAATCCCGTACCAGTGCTTAGTACGCCATTTCCCAAATCAGCTTCAATTCTAATTGTTGTATGTATTAAAAGTTCATCAATATCCATAAAAAAACTCCTTTGTGTATATAGAATTATATCTTGTAAAATAGAACTTTCAAAATACTAAATATTTGTTTTACTTCTCGATGTTTTACTCAAAATAAAAAACACCCCAAAATAGTCTTGGGTGTAAAAGACGTTATTCAACAAACTGTCATAGTTCGTATTATTTACTCTTGGCGGAAGGAGAGAGATTCGAACTCCCGGACCCTCGCAGGTCGCCTGTTTTCAAGACAGGTGCATTAGACCACTCTGCCATCCTTCCATATATTTTATTATATACTATCGACAAATATTTTACAAGTACAAAATATCATAGTAAACTGTGATGTTTGGAAGAGTCGCATAGTGGTCGAGTGCGCTCGCTTGGAAAGCGAGTTTGGTGCAAGCCAACGCAGGTTCAAATCCTGTCTCTTCCGCCACTACTTGTACTAACAAGGAAAATACATAATTAAGGGGTAAAATGAAACACGTTATTATTGTTACAGATTCAAGTTCAGGAATTTCACAAGCTGAAGGTCAAAAAAATGGAATTGGAGTTGTGCCTATTCCTTTTACGATTGACGGCAAAGAATATTTAGAAGATAAAACCATTACAGCACCAAAGTTTTTTGAAATGCTAGCAAAAACTGATAGTGTTAGCACTTCTCAACCATCACGCTTAACTTTAGAAGAAACCTGGAATGAATTGTTAAAAGAATATGAACATATTATTTATATTCCAATAACCAGTGGTTTAAGTGGTTCTTGCTACAATGCAATTGAATATGCGCGCAACTATAATGGTCGTGTGCACGTTGTTGACCTTTTACGTATTTCAGTACCATTAAAAGTGAGTGTTTACGAAGCAGCGAAAATGGCTGAACTTGACAAAACAGTTGATGAAATCTTAGCTTATCTAGAAGAAACCAAACACCAATTTTCAATTTACCTTACCTTAACAACTTTGAAATATTTACGTAAAGGTGGACGCATTACCCCTGCTGCTGCCGTTATCGGTGATATGTTGAAATTAAAACCAATACTTTATAGTCGTGGCCAAAATTTTGATAAAACTGCTGTTGCGTTAACCCTTCCACAAGCAAAGAAAAAAATGATGAACGAAATCAAAAAAGAATTACAAACAGAATTCAAAGAATTTTATGATCAAGGGAAAATGGTTTTAATGATTGCCAACACAGCGATGCCAGATGATGAAATTAAAAAATTCAAAGCAGAAGTACAAAATGAATTTCCAAATATGCGCATTATGTTCAGTGACCCACTATGCCTAGCAATTGGTTGTCATACTGGGCCTGGCGCTTTAGGTTTCTGTACTTGTGTTTGTAATTATTTATAAATTTTACTTTCATCACATCAAACAAAAATCAAACCATAGCCACTAACTTTTGAAACTAGCGGAATAATTAAACACTCTAACCAATTTGGTTAGGGTGTTTTTTTGCCCTTGTCAAAACAATTAAACGAATACTTCTGCCGTTGTCATAGGTTGCCATGATGATTATATATTATAAATATTTGGCATTCATTTTAACCTTGATAACAAAGAATATCCGTTTATACCAACAAACAAATAAAAAAAAGAGCGTGCGCTTGTTTACAAGCACACGCTCAATTGCCAACTAGAAAAAAACTATATATTACCTAGACATTTCTGAGTTGTTCTGTACTTGAATGTCATGTTGGTCAATTTTATTGATATATTTAGTTAAAGCATTAACATTTTTTATGCCTTGAAATTTCATGAATTTTGAAGAAACAACCAATGATTCTTCAAGGAAACCTTTTTTATCATGACTGGAATAGTATAATGGAATAACATTGCCACTGGCTAACTCAATCGTTTTTGCTGAGCCAGTACCTTGTGGGTTAAGTTCTTTAGTCAAATCGCGATAATTAAGAATTGTCCATTTTAACGGTTGTACTATAAATCGGTTTCCTTTTCCATCAAGTTCATCAACAGCATATCTACTACCATTTTCTGTTTCAAGTTCTGCATACCCAGCATAGTTTTTTTGTGTGGGCTTAGCATTTAATTTATCTATAGCTGTGAAGATGCGCTCTAATGGGTAATAGCCAAGTTGCAGAGTATGTAAATCAGCAGGTAAACTTTCATCTTCATCTGGATAGTAGTAAGGTTCAATTTTGGCAAAATTTGGTGCAATTTTTTGTGCTTTAACAATTGCTGCCAAATCAAGTGAAATTTTAACCGTATTTGGATGAGTAGAATCAACAAGAAAATCTGAAACTTCTACACCAAATTGATTAGGGTTAGGTGTGAGATAAGAAGTTTCATAATCAAAAAGATTTCCCGTTTTATTAGGTACCAAAAATTTACGCAAATCTAATTTTTGCTCAATTTCTGTTTTTTGTTTTAACAACTTGTTTTTTACAAAATTTTTTAAACGCATAATACTTCTCCTTCAAAAAAAATATAACAAAGAATTAATAATTAGTCAATAGGAATTATATAAAATTCGATATATAATTTGTAGTAATGGAAAAAATTTTTAAGCCATCTAAAAGTGAAAAACGCGCGATGAAATTACTGAAGCAAACGTATACCAGTATTTTATCAATTGGTATTAGCACTGGTGGGTCAGCGGAAATTAACATGGCGCAGAAATGCCAAAATGCGCAAATTATTGCAACAACTATTGATGAAAAAGGTTTGCAATTTTCCAACGATAAAATTAAATCCCATCCAGAACATGCTAGAATTCAAACGAAAATTGAAGATGTATCTAAACCTATGCCGTACAAGAATAGTACTTTTGATTTTATTTATGCAAGACTCGTTTTACACTATTTAAGCAAACAGCAACTTAACGATGCCCTCAAAGAAATTCATCGAGTACTAAAACCCAATGGTATACTATTCATTGTGGCAAGAAATAATAAAGAATGGGAATTAAAGAAACCAGAATTTATCATTTCTTATGATGAAAAAACAAACATGACCACCTATTATGAACAATTAAAAAAAGAAAAAATTCAAACTAGACAGTTTTTATCACAAGAACAATTAAAAACTGTATTAGCAGAACATAATTTTAGGATTTGTCGTGCTAAAGATTATCGAGAATATCTTTTTACTGATTACGAAAGAACCAATAAAAACAAATCTAAAAAACCAAATTACCTAACCGAAATTGTTGCCACAAAATTATGATAATTGTTGATTGAATGAAATTACTTGATAGCTAAAAAAACTCTATGAAAAGTAGAGTTCCTTTCAATTATTTTGCTAGTTTCAAAAGTTAGTAACCATTGCGTTCGATTTTTTTATTCTATATAATTTTTGTTTTGATTTTTTATTTGTCTTCTTTGCTTATAGATGAATTTGAATTATCTTCAAACATTTTTACTGCTTCAAAGAAAGCTTCAGGGGTACTACACTCTTGTAATAAATAATTACGACCTTCCTGTTTGGTTAATTTAAAAATACGATATTTAAAATTGTCAATCTCATCCTTATCTTTTTCTTTTTCGTCTTTTTTGTGAATAAAATGGTCACGAATGTTTAACAACATTTGTTTGTTAAATAATTTTTTTATCCCATTATTTTCTGTTTTTTTAGTCGCTTCTGGTTCTTGTTTTTCTTCTTGCTTTGGTCCATTACCAATAGTAAGCAAATAATGTTCATTATTATTTACTTGCTTATGTCCCAAGACCATTTGACGTCCACCTTCGTTTTCATCTAAATCAAATGCTTTTAATGCTAAATCAATTTTATCGTTATTTGGCGTTTCCATTAGATAGTTCTTTCCTCCCCTTTTTCTACTACTTGTTGTCTCATACTTTCTTGTTGTAAACTATGTCCGACCTCAAGTCCATAGCGCATAAATAATTTAACAGCTTTGTGAATATTAGTATAAGAAACTTCATTTGGATTACCTACGGTTAATGTATCTTTAACAAAATTGAAAACATTTTTCATTGACACAGTCCATTTCGTATCAACTTGTCCATTTTCCCAATCGTGATTAAAGACATTACGTAAATCTTCTTTATCACATTTAGCAAACATTTTTCCAATAAATTGAGATTTTTCAGCATGGGAAATTTCTTTAAAATCAGTATCTATATTAACGACCTTTTTATTAACGAAAGTTGCTGAATTTTGAATAACTTGTTGTGGCTTAGTTTCAATTACAGTTCTACCTAAAATTTCTTCTTGTAAAGTAACTGACCTACGATTAGTTTTATCGTCTAATATATTGTTAACTTCATTGACTTTATTACTATCCAAATATTTAAAATTTGCCATTAACGGATCGTTTTTATCTTGATATTTATCCGAATAAACGACAGCATCCAATTTATCTACTGGAATTCCCTTACTTGCACCTTTTAAAATCATTTGAAAATAATCTTGCAAAATATTAGGCATATAATTATTTTCTTGATTTTCAAATTGAACATCACTCAATTGCATTTGAATAGATTGAGAAGTAAACATAAAACTCGATTTTTGTTCATTTGGCATATTACTTTTTTTAATAACTTCAGATAATTTTTGTAAAGCATTTTCAACAAAACCCAAGTTTTCTGGATTAACAACTTTATACTTAAAAGTGCGTAAAACTTCGTCAAAAGATTCAGCAAGTTCTGGATGTCTCATCATTGCTAAACAATTATTGGTTAAAGTTTTGCGCTTTCCAGTTAATTTTAACAACAATTCAGTTTTAACTTTTGGATTTAATTCTTCCGAACCAACAACTTGGCTAATATAATTAACACTCGTAGTTCGTCCATAATAAACTGTCCCCATTGTACTCATAAAATGAGTATAGCATTATACGTGCTGAAAATCAATTATAATTTAGATTACGGTTTTAAACGTGTTGGTCCACGGAAAATAAAACAACTTTCTTTGACGGTTGGCAAATCCAACATACGTGCAACTAAACGAGCTAGACCAATCGCAAAACCACCGTGTGAAGGTGCTCCATAACGGAAGAATTCTAAATATTCTTGCATATTTTCCGGATTGATACCTTTATCAATAATATTTTGTTTTAATTGTTCATAACGATGTTCACGTTGAGCACCACTGGTAATTTCAACACCCTTATATAGCAAATCAAAAGAACGATCTCCCATTGTATAAAAAGCACGAGCATCGTGTGGATAGTCTGTAATAAAGACAAAATCTGAGCCAAATTTTTCCTTAACATATTCGCTAATTAAACGTTCACCATCAGGGTCAATATCACCTTGTGTCGCTTTTTCCATTTCGTAATGTTTTTCATCACGTAAAATTTGATAAACTTCCTGCAATGTTAAACGTGGGAATTTACCAGTTGGAACACTAACTAAATCGCCAAATTGTTCGTGTAATTTTGTAAAAACATAAGTTAATAATTTTTCTTCTATATCCATTACATCGTGATGACTTTCAATGTGGGATATTTCAACGTCAAGTGCTGTAAATTCAGTGGCGTGACGTGAAGTAAAACTGCTTTCTGCACGATAACATTCACCAATTTCAAAGGTACGGTCAAAACCAGCCATCATACTCATTTGTTTGTATAATTGTGGACTTTGTGTTAAATATGCTGGATTGCCAAAATAATTTTTAATTTCAAAGACTTCACTACCACCTTCACTAGAAATCGCACTAATTTTGGGTGTATGAATATTGATAAAACCATTATCAACTAACCAGTTAACCATATAACGTTCTAACGCAGTTTGCACTTTAAAAATTTGTGCTTTTTCCGGAGTACGTAAATCTAACCAACGATAATCCAAACGCAAATCAAGACCACTATCTTTATCAATTGGCAAAACTGGAGCGCACACACTGTCAACAACTACACTGTCAGGAATAATCTCAATACCACCCAATTTTACGTAATCATTTTTTACAGCAGTTCCAGTGATAGTAAGTACACTTTCCACCGTTACGCCATCAATAATTTGCGCAATTTCAGGTAACTTTGCTTTTTCAACTGTAATTTGCATTTTACCACTAATATCACGTAAAACAATAAATTGCATTGCACTTTTGTTACGTAAATTTTCCACAAAACCTGAAATTTTTACCTGAGTATCAGCTTTTACATTTTTAATTAAAGTTCTTTCCATTTGTTTCTCCTTAACGTAATTCACCAACAGCACGTGGGTGCAATTGAGTATCACGAATATTAGTGATTCCTGTCATATACATCAACATACGTTCAAAACCAAGTCCAAAACCACTGTGTGGTACTGTACCATATTTACGCAAATCTAAATAACTGCGATAGTTGTCAATATTCATTTGACGTGATTTCATTGCATTAACTAATTTATCATAATCAGCTTCACGTTCACTACCACCAATAATTTCACCAACACCAGGAACTAACAGATCGGTTGCTGCCACTGTCTTGCCATCGTCATTTTGTTTCATATAGAAAGCCTTTACATCACGTGGATAGTTAACAACAAAGACTGGCTTTTTAAAATATTCATCTGTCAAATAACGTTCGTGTTCGGTTTGTAAATCAACACCCCAAGTAACTGGATAGTTAAATGATTTACCAGAGTTTTGTAAAATATCAATCGCTTCGGTATAATCAATACGCACAAAAGCATTGTCTGCAACATCTTGTAATTTTGCAATTAAACCTTTTTCATAGAAATTATCAAAGAATGCCATTTCATCTGGGCAAGTTGCCAAGACTTCACGAATAATAAATTTCATCATATCACGAACAACGTCAATAATACCATCAATATTAGTAAAAGCAGCTTCTGCTTCGATCATCCAAAATTCTGCAGCATGACGTGTAGTGTTAGAATTCTCTGCACGGAATGTTGGACCAAAAGTATAGACACGCCCCAAAGCCATAGCAGCTTCCTCGGCTTCTAATTGTCCAGAAACAGTCAAACTTGCTGGTGCACCAAAGAAATCACCTTGATATTCCGGAGCAACAACTTGGAACGATTCACCAGCCCCCTCAGCATCGCCACCAGTAATTAAAGGTGTATGTACATAAAAATAACCACGTTTTTGAAAAAAATGATGAATTGCCATTGACAATGCATTACGAACACGCATCACAGCCATAAAGGTATTTGTGCGAACACGCAAATGTGGAATAGTACGTAAAAATTCCAAACTTGTTTTTTTCTTTTGAATTGGATAATCAGGTGCACAATTACCAATCACAGTAATTTTTTCAGCGTTGATTTCGGCGTCATTTGCATTGTGATACGCAGAAACGACAACACCACTTACTACCACTGCTACACCTAAATGCATTACGCTATCCAAAGTTGCTGCATCAACTTTATGATTATCTTCTTTTTGAATCACGATTTGTAATGGTTTAAAAGTACTACCATCATTTAATTCCAAAAAAGAAGTAGTTTTAGATTCACGGAAATTTTTAACCCAACCACTAACTTGTACCATCTTACCAATGTAAAAATCTTTTCTTGTTTTCAATTCTTGAATTGTAATCTCTATCATGAGATTTATTGTAACCTATAATTTTAGATTTGACAAACCCCAATCTATCGGTTATTATATATTCAGTTACCTGCTCTGGTAGCTCAGCGGCAGAGCAATCGGCTGTTAACCGATCGGTCGTAGGTTCGAACCCTACCCAGAGCGCCAACAAAAAAAGTGTCGTAATTTGCGACACTTTTTTTATTGTATTTTTTCAATAAAGAATCAGTCTAAATCATCTTCTTCATCAGCATCATCTTCATCATCTAAATCTAGTTCAGCTTTTAATTCATCATCATCGTCCAAGTCATCCAATGGATCACCAAGGTCATCGCCTAAATCATCATCTAAACCGTCTTCATCACTGATACCAGCAACGTTCAATAATTCTAAATCATCATCATCAACTGGTGTCAACTCGTCGTCAACACTATCGTCGTTGGTATTTTCTTCGTCATCATCTTCCTTACCCGATGAATGTTCACCATAGATTTCTGAGATTTCTTCATCACTCAAATCTGTTTCAGCATAACAAGTTGAACACACTGTTTCATCGTCTGTGATGTAATTAATTTTACAAATTGGACATAAACCCAATTCGGCGACTTTTCCCGCATCTAATAAATTATTAGAAATGGTTTTCATTTTTTGTTTGCAACTTGCGCAAATCTTTTCTTTTTTAGTGCAATAATTCAAATCGCACTTCGGACATTTAATATATACTTCTGCCATAAGTGTACATATATATATTCCCATTTTTAAATAATGTCAACAACTATTCATTCAAGAAATGTATAAAAATGTATAACGACTTTGCTTGCACTCTTCGTGTTTATTCGACAAAATGATACTTAATACGTCGTAAATCGACGAAAAAAATGGGGGAAGATATTTCTATGAATGAAATTAAGGGAATCAGACAAGTCGAAACAGCGATTGCAATGCTTTCGCGCGAAGACCTACAAAAGGTATTACTCACAATGGTTCAATCACCAGAGTTACAATCATCAGCTGTACTTAACGAATTTTTTAAGAACACAAGGAACGAAGAAATGCCATCGATTGATAAGCAAATTTCGAAAATTTTTGTTTCAATTGGTTTACCACCACACATTAAAGGTTACCAGTACTTACGTACAGCAATAAAAATGTGTGTCAAAGACACAACCGTCATTTCGGCAATTACCAAAAGGCTTTACCCTGACGTTGCCAAAGAATATGACACAACACCAAGCAAAGTTGAACGTGCAATTCGACACGCCATTGAAGTATGCTGGAATCGAGGTAAAATTGACAGCATTAACAATATTTTTGGCAGTCAAGTTTTCACAAAAAATGACCGTCCAACGAACGGTGAATTTATCGCACTTTTGGCTGATAAATTACTTTTGGATGATTGTCATGAATAAATAATTAACGTAAGTCAAATTCGCCTTGACGTGGCAAACGTTTAGCGACAGCGGCAAGTAAACCTTGAAATAATGGATGTGGACGTTGTGGACGTGAAATAAATTCAGGATGAAATTGACAACCAACAAAGAATGGATGGTTTGGTAACTCAACAATATCTACAAATTTTTCTTGTGGATGTACACCACTAACGACCAAACCATTTTTTTCTAATTGATCAACATATTCTTGATTGATTTCATAACAATGATGATGACGTTCTTTAATATTGGATTGTTTATACAATTGAGAAACTAAACTATCTGACTTAATTTGACAATCATACAAACCAGCACGTTTTTGCGAACTATCTTGTGTATGAATCACAGGATTTTTTAATTTAGCCACAAATTCTGTACTATTTGCATCTTTCAAACCACATAGATTACGTGCAAATTCAATAATCGCCGCTTGCATACCTAAACCAATTGCCAAACAAGGAATTGCTTTTTCACGAACATATTGAACCGCAGCAATCTTACCTTCTACACCACGACTACCAAATCCACCAGGAATAACAATACCATTTGCATCTTTCAACCAATTATCAGCACCATCTTGTTCAATTTTTTCAGCAGATACCAATTTTACTTTTAAGCGTACATTATTTACGATACCTGCGTGTTTTAAAGCTTCAGTAACACTAATGTAAGCATCGGCAACTTCAGCATATTTACCAACAATTGCGATGGTAGCTTCTGGTAAACTTTCATCACATAATTTATCAACCATTTGCGCCCAAGCAGTTAAATCACATTTATTCACTTTCAAATTAAGTTTTTTCAAAACAATAGTGTCAAAGTTTTGTTTCGCAAACATCAAAGGAACTTCATAAATTGTACGACAATCACGGTTATGGATAACATCTTCCTGATTATCTAAACCACAGAACATTGCTATTTTATCACGGTGTTCCTGTGCTAAATCTACGTCAGCTGTTGTACGACAAACCAAAACATCAGCAAAAACACCTTGTCTTTGTAAATCTTTAACACTATTTTGCGTTGGTTTTGTTTTAATTTCACCACTAGAAGCAATATATGGAATTAAAGTTACGTGAACAGAAACACTGTTGTTAGCACCTAATTCACGACGGAATTGACGAATTGCTTCAATATAAACAGCTTGTTCTAAATCGCCAACTGTACCACCAATTTCAATAATCACAATATCTTGTCCAACACCAATATCACGCATAAATTGTTTAATTTCGTTAGTAACGTGTGGCACAATTTGCACAGTCAAGCCTTTGTATTCACCATTTCTCTCTTTGGTTAAAACATTAGAATAAATTTGACCAGAAGTAATATCTGACTTATAGGAACAGTTAATATCTAAAAAACGTTCATAATGCCCAATATCCAAATCAGTTGCTGCACCATCGTCAGTAATAAAAACTTCACCATGTTCATAAGGACTCATTGTTGCAGGGTCAACATTCAAATAAGGGTCAATTTTTTGTACTGAGACCTTATAGCCTCGCAATCTTAATAATTTTCCTAAACTCGCTGCAGTAATTCCCTTGCCTAAGCCAGAAACAACACCGCCCGTTACAAAGATATATTTCGCCATAACGGAATTTAGTTTAACTCAAATTTTGTCGAAATGTCAAAGTCTTTTTAAAATCGACACTTTAATATTTATAAATATATGAGAAAAAAATTAAATCGTCGCATTATTGCAATCACTTTAGCAACAGTCCTAACTATCGCTATTTTAGTTTCAGCTTTTGGGATTTGCCAAGGATTAACTCGCAAAAAAACTTTACACGGACTACAAGCAGTTGCACAAGATTACGGAACAATAAAATTAGATTGTAATTATAGTGAAACTAGTCATTCACTCGCCGTCAACCAAACCACAGAATACATTAACCACACAGAACACACGTTATTTGAAGTAAAATTTCATCTTTACGCAAACGCTTTTCAAGAAAAAGCAAGTTATCCTGCTGTAGCACCGAAAGACAGAGAACATGCTTACCCAAATGGTTTTGATGCAGGTTATGCCAAAGTAACCACACCTCATATAATCATTAATGGTACAGATAATACTGTGATTACGGTTCCCTTAAAAGAAGGTTTAGAACCAAAACAAAAGACAAATATTGATTTACAATACACCATTAAATTAGCAAACGTAAAACATCGACTTGGTTATACTGACAAAACAGTAAACCTTGGCAATTTTTATGCAATTCCCGTTGTGTATGATAATGGATGGCAAGTTTATCCATACAGTTACAACGGCGACCCTTTTTACAATGAACCATACAATTTTGATGTCAAAATCAATGCACCAGCCGGCTATCATATCGCTACTAGTGGTACTCATCTTGGTAATAATCACTACCAGGGGTATTTACTGCGTGATTTTGCTATTGTAATGTCTCGTGATTTCAAAACTCTTTCACGTCAAGTTGGCGAAACCACAGTTACCTATTACTATCTAAACGACGAAATTCCCGATGTCAGTCTTTATACTGCTTGCAATGCACTAGCGTATTTTTCAAACACATTTTTAGATTACCCTTACTCAACTTTGGCTGTTGTACAAACTGATTTTTTACATGGTGGAATGGAATACGGTGCTTTGGTTTACATTGCCGCAGATATTACAGACCAACTACAATACCAAACTGTAATAGTACACGAAATCGCACATCAATGGTGGTATGGACTAGTTGGTAATAATCAAACACGCACAGCGTGGATTGACGAAGGATTAGCCGAATACAGTACTGCTGTCTTCTTTGAAACACACCCACAATACGGGAAAACCCTAGCAGATATAGCAGCACAAAATCAAGCAAGTATTAAAATGTTCGAAGAAGTAATGGATGAATATCATGTGTTTTACTCACGAGATATGTATCGAGAATTGACAGCTTACCAAATGCCAACTGAATACACCATCAACACCTATGCACGTGGGATGTTACTTTTTTACCAAATTACTGAAATGGTCGGCTACGAAAACCTAAACAAAGCCTTAGCCAAATTCGCTGCCGAAAATAGTTATAATTTTGCGACAACATACACAATTACTCATACTTTAGAAGATTATTTAGGCTATGATTTAGTTAATTTTATCAACAATTATCTTGCAGGAAGACAGAATAACGTGATATAATTATAAGATATGAATTTAAAAAATTTTGATAAAAGCACACGCATTTTAAAACAAGTCGATTTAGCAACTAATGGACAATCCACACTAGGTAATACAAACCCTACCGTAATAGGAATTTTGGATTGCACACAAAATAGCAATCCAGCAATTTTACAAAACTTATTGAGTGGAATTCGCCAAGCAGGTGGTTTGCCATTAACATTTGATATAACAAATTTTAGTAGTTTACAAAGAATGACACCAGCAACAGCCAAGTATGCGTCAAATTATCGTGACGTTGTCGCATCTAATACAGCTGGGATTATCCGTACACAAATGTTAGACGGCGTAGTTGCAATTATTGATAACTGCGTAACTGGTTTAGGGGTTTTGATTGGTTGTACAAACACAAACTGCCCTGTTATGTTAATGCCAACTGGCATCGCAAACAATTTTGATATCAGTGCATTAACTGCTGCTGGCAAAATCGCAACACGTGAAATCAAAGCTGGTGATGTTGATCAGGTTGCAAATAACTATGTTTACCAAACTGGGACACCAAATATCGACACTTTAACATTAGATTTTTATCGTATGGCAGCTGCTTTTGAATTGATGTTGCCAAATACCGTAACGATGAATGCAAATTCTGGCAATGTTTTAAATTTAGCGTTAGAAACGGCTACCACAATATTACAACGTGCCGAAGATATAATTACAACCAAACGTTTAATCAGTAAACGCTTAATTAAAGAAAAATTAGAACAATATCAAACGGCTGGAGGTAGTGTCGCTGGTATTTTAATGTTCCAAAAAATCTTTGATTTAGTTGATTTAAAAGTTGCTCCAAGTATGTTTAATTCATTAAAAACTACACTTGCTTACGAAGCGTACGTTGTTTCCGACAGCACTGCTCCTTTAATTATGGAAGGTCAAGCATGGGTTTACACTTCAGCTGTTGATGCAATCAATGCTTTATCATCAAACGCCATTGATAATGGTATCGTAGTTTTACAAAACTGCACTGATGTAACAGCCGTTGCTTATACAATTCATGCAATGAAAAAGAATGACGCTATTGCCATTATGACGGACGGTTTCTGTTGTGCAACTCCTGTTTTAACAATTGCAAATATTACACCTGATGGTTATGCAAACCAAGATTTTGCCAATATTCAAAATGGTGACACAATTGAAATTGATGTAACCAAAGGTCGTATTAACATCAACGTTAACAGTCGTGATATGAAATTACGTGCAAAACGCAACATTTTGAAAAAACATGAAATCTATTTCTAAAAATAAACACCTATGGCCTGCTTTTATTCGTGCAGTTGACCAATATCATCTCATAGAAGAGAATGATAAAATTGCTGTTTGCGTATCAGGAGGAAAAGACAGTTTTGCATTAGCTTTGTGTATGCAAGAACTTTGCCGACAAAGTAAACTTGCTAAACGCCAAAATTTTGAAGTTATTTTTCTTTGTATGGATCCAGGTTATAGTTCAGCAGATCGTCTTATCGTTGAAAACACAGCCAAAGAACTTGGTATACAATTAGAATTTTTCACTGCACCAATCTTTGATGTAGTCACAAAAGCAGGTGGAACACCTTGCTATCTTTGTGCACGTATGCGCCGTGGAAATTTGTATGCAGCTGCTCAAGAACGTGGTTGTAACAAAATTGCACTAGCACATCATTTAGATGATATTGCCGAAACGATTATGATGAACTTAATTCAAAATGCGCAAGTTAAAACAATGCCCGTGAAATTAAAAAGTCAAAACTTCCAAAATATGACTTTAATTCGTCCGTTTTGTTTAGAGCGTGAACGTGATATTATTAATTGGCGTGATGTAAATCATTTAAAATTTATTCATTGCGCTTGTCCACTAGGTGACCGTGAAGCAACTAGCAAACGTCAAGAAACAAAGAAATGGTTATCTCAAATTGAAGCAACCAATCCCGTTGCTATCTTAAATATCTATAAAGCATTAGATAGGGAAACAACTTTACTCCCCCAAGAATAAAAAGCGTTTTCCATCTTTTGATTTACAAAAACGAACTAATGTGTTATAGTATAAATAGTTATCACTTGCTGTTGTAGCACAGTCGGTAGTGCACCGCCTTGGTAAGGCGGAGGTCGACGGTTCAAGTCCGTTCAACAGCTCCAAAACACATAAAAATCAATTTTTTTTAAAAATGTATGTAAATTTGCTTGCATTATTATATTATTGCAGTTAAAATAACCACATGGCTCAACGTGCTTATTTCGGTTTAGGATTTATTCCATCATTATTGATTTCATTGATTCCTGTTTTAGGATGTATATTCGGTATTATCGTTTGCTTTCAAAGAGAACAATATGGATTTGGTATTTTACGTATTTTCTTTGGTTGGAACATTTTATGGATTGTTGATATTATTTGTATGTGCGTACACAAAGATTTAGTTTGGTTAGCTTAAATTAAATTTTACGTTTTTCATTGATACCTAAAGCAAAACCACACGGAGTTGGACATTTAAAGTTTGGAAAGGTGCATTTTGCACCTTTTTGCATAGCAGCCAATTTCACTGCCCCGTCGTGATGACTAGCAACTAATGTTTTTTGGTATTTGTTTAGTACATCATTAACAACACGTGTAGTTTCCAATAAAACAGAAGAACACTTGCGTTCAATTGCTTTTAAAATAAAATCATCTAAATTTCCCATTTCACTAACATTAACTAACATAGCCTGTGGATAACTAGCACGCAACGAATCAAGGTCAGCAAGCCATTCGGCACGAAGTTCAGGATTATCAGCAATCAATTCAGGTACATAGAAATCCAGTTTTTCAGGAACATCAGGCGTTTTCATATAATACTTTAATGTACGATGACGGTTTAAATGCATATAGACAGCAAACGAACAACGAAAATTTGTCGCATAAACATCACCAAAATACTCCGTAACTGGACGCTCACAAAACATTGAAACCTGACGTGACTTTCCATTTTGAATTAAAACATCATCAATATACCCTGTTTGTTTTAACTGTTCTACAAACTCGATAATGTAAGGATATAATTTTTGCTCAAATGGATGACTGCTCTCTTTAATTTTATGAGCATAATCATTAAAGAATCCATAAAGATAATTCAACTGACGATAAGAAACGGTGTGCAACATAGAAACCATTGTAAAACTGCTAGTCAAATAACGAGCATTTTCCATCGCTAATTTTTTAATTTTATTATCAGTAAAAAATTGTGGATAGTCGGCTTGATAAGTATCACGAATTAAGGTTATAAATTTAGTCAACCACTTATCATAAACAACTTGCTCTGCTTCAGGCAATGGGTGCAAAGTATAACGACCACTCTTAACTGAAGAAACCATATAACGTTCATTGTCAAGCATACCTTCCAAAATACGTGGAATACAATGCAAATATAAGGTAATTGTTGCATGGTCGTAAACGCTATGATGTCCACTTGATTTAGTTAAATCTGCCCTGCGAAAAGTTTTAGTTTCATCTTCATCACGTAAGGTAGCAAAGTCATGTGACATATAACACACTCCTGCAGCCATACCTCCAAAACGATCTAATTCACGTTTTTCGGTTTGATGATTAGGATGAGTTGTTGCAATTACACTTATTTCCATATTTAATATGGTATAACGAATAAAAAACAATTGTCAAATTAACATTTAAAATTCAAAAATATGTTGAGAAAAGCCTACAAGAGTAGTATACTATTATGGTATGAAAAATAAATATGATTTAGGACAAGATGATTATCAAATCGGAACAGATGAACCATTAGACTTAGATGACGCAATCAGTGTCTTGGAAAAACGTTTAGATTCCGAACAAATTGATGCTGCTAACAAACCACTTGGCGATGTTACAGCTTTGGTCGACCCTTCAACATGGCACAAACGTGTTGTTGTAATTACGGGTGCATCTTCTGGTATTGGATTGGCAGCAGCACACTGCTTTTCTTTATATGCTGATATCGTTTACAATTTATCACGTGAGAAAGGTAATGATGATAATATCAATTTTATTGAAACTGATGTATCAAATCCAGATTCAATTAAAGAATCAATTCGCAAAGTTTACAATAAAGAAGGACAAATTGATGTTTTAATTAACAATGCTGGAATTGGTTTATCTGGCGCTGTTGAAGAATTATTAACTACTGACATTGTCAAAGTTATGAACACAAATTTCTTAGGTGTTGTCAGCGCTTGTCAAGCTGTAATTCCATTTATGCGTGAACATCGCAAAGGTAAAATTATTAATGTTTCTTGCGCAATGGCAAACACTGCCCCTGCATTTAATAGTATTTATTGTGCAAGTAAAAAAGCTTTAGAAACTTTTACATCTTCATTACGTAAAGAAATTGAACCATTAAAAATTGATGTAACCACAGTTTCTTTACCAACATGTAAAACAAACTTTACTGAAAATAGAATTAAACAAGATTCAACCAACAAAGCTTATCGCTATCGTATCAGTAATGACATTGGTCGTTTGGAATATGCTGAACAAACTGGCTCTTTACCAGAAGTAATCGCTGAAGAACTTTATCGCATCAGCAACAAAAAAGCATTTGGTTCACAAATCATTACCATCAAAGGCAAAAATCGTGTTCGTGCTTTCTTTGGTAAATTCATTGCAAAGAAATAATTTAAACAAAGGGAAAAATAAAATGATTGATTTAAGCGAAATTCAAAAAAAAATTTATCAAAACAAAATTGATAAAGGGTTTAACTTAACAAACATACCACAAGAATTTTGTTATTTGCATGGCGAAGTTTCCGAATCCTTTGATGCCTGGTTAAAGAAAAAAGGTAACGAAGAAATTAGCCTTGAATTAGCCGATGTGGCAATCTTTACATTAGGACTTGCCGAAATGCTAGGCATCGATTTGGAAACTGCTCTACTCAAAAAAATCGACATCAATCAAAAACGTGTTTACATTAACGGCAAAAAAGTTGATACAACAAAATAATAAAAAAGTCGGAATCAATCCGACTTTTATTTTGTAGACATAAAATTACATTTGTTTTTCATTGTTTTGTTTGTTTGTTTTTGCTTCAATACTTTTACAAAATGCTTCGCCATATTTATGAAAAGTCTTTACAATGTTTTTTACCATTGCCAATGAGATACCTGAATCTTTTTCTTGTTGATAAAGAACTTTCTTCAATCTATCAAAAGACATACCACGATTCAATCCATCCATTATTTTAATTGCCACATCCAAATCTTTTTCACGATTTAAAGTAACATTGATACGGACACAATTCATCCATTGAGACATTTTTTCGTGAGTAACAAAACGAGAACCATTTTCCCCCAATATATAAATTCTTCTTTCCTTAATTTGTTCTGCTTTACTTACAGAATCTGTTTTTTGGTGTTCTTCTTTGAAATTTTCGTTTAATAACTTTCCAAGTTTGCTCATTTTACTTCCTTTTACTGCGTTCACTAATTATACCAAACGGAAAACAAAATTTCAATACTAAACAAAAAAGTCGGTGCTAACCCGACTTTTATTTTGTAGACGTAAAATTACATTTGTTTTTCATTGTTTTGTTTACTTTCTCTGGATTCAATTGTTTCATAAAATATTTTACCGTACTTATGAAATGTAGTAACAATATTCTTTACAGATGTAAATGAACTACTTTTTTGACTATTAACAATATCATTAATACTTTTATAAGACATACCTAAATCTAAACTTTTCATAATCATCATTGCCGCATGTAACTCATATTCACGATCCATAGTTACATATAATTTAACACAACGCACCCATTGAGACATTTTTTCACGACTTACAAAAGTATCGCCCTTATTAATCCACGCTTGAATTCTTTTTTCTTTGGCTTTTTCTTCTTTTTTTATTTCACGATTAATTTTCTTATGTTCTTGCTTAAAGAAATTATTTAAAAACCTACCTGCTTTATCCATTATATCTCCTTCAATTTATTTTTGATATTATAACAATTTGAATAGCCAAAGTCAAGAGCAAAAAAAAATCGGATATACCGATTTTCAAAATTACGTACAAGAAACTAATTACGCACTTTTTTTAGTTTTTGCGTTTTGTGCTTTGCTTAGAGCCGCAGCCAATTTTGATTTTTGACGATCAGCTTTATTTTTATGAATCACATTATCCAATGCCGCTGCATCCAAAACAGAGAAAACAACATTCAATTGCATTTCAGCGTGTTTCAATTCTTTTGCAGCCAATGCTTCTTTAAATTTTTTAATTTCACCACTAATTTTGGTTTTAATAGGACGATTTTGTGATTGTTTTGCTTTCGTCACATTGATTCTTTTAATTGCACTCTTAATATTTGCCATATAGTGGCTATTATACACTGACATCACGAATTTTGCAAGTCTTTTTCTAAGGAACTTTTTTAAACAATTAAGCCATACTAGAACTATGGAAGCAATTACTGATTTGGCCTGTGAATTATCACGGCGTATAACCCACACAACATCAGGTATAAACACTCAACAAAATAAAGTTTCCGGTATCACCATACATAATACTACGGTGCGAACCAACACTGCTGCGCATTTAATTGGCAAGCCAATTGGCACTTACATAAACCTTGATACGGCTAATCACAAACAACGCAATATCGTTAATGCTTTGCGCCAAGCGATAACACCACTTTTACCATCTTTTAATTCTGGAAAAATTTTAATAGTTGGACTCGGCAATGATAAATTTGTCGCCGATAGTTTAGGACCAAGTGTTTTAGAATTGATTAAAACAGGTGAACAGTTTTTAACCTTCGAGCCTAATGTCTTTGGTGTTACTGGAATTAACTCGGTCGATGCTATAAAAGCAATGACACGTTTAACACATCCAGATGTTGTAATTGTAATCGATAGTTTGGTTAGTGCTACCCCTAGCCGTATCGGTACGAATTATCAAATTTGTACCAGTGGTATTACCCCAGGTAGTGGTATTGGTCGCAACAATCAAACAATCAATCAAAAACTACTCGGCGTGCCCGTCTTAGCCATTGGCGTTCCCGTCTGCACAATTATGACAACAGCGAACAAGCAAATCTTTCACGTTGTTCCAAAAGACATTGATGTTGTTATCAAAAATTGTGCTCAAATAATCGCTCAATGTATCAATACTCTGGTGTTACGTAATTAGTACGATGTAACCAAGCTTGAACAATTTGTTGTTTACCAAAAATATTTTTCATTTTGCCCACACGTTGTGCTGTTGGGATTTTTTCGACACTACGTGCTAACAATTCATCTTTTGCCGTTTTTACAACCAAATCATCATCTTTACGAGCAAATGTTGCATAAATTACTTCTTCACCTTTACCCATACCAGAAGCAATTGTTAACCCTTTACGATAACGTACCATTTTATCAATATCGCTCATAGCAACTTTTTTAGCATTACCTTGGTTAGTAACCAAAACAGCATAACCACCATTTTCAGCAGTAGAAATACCAGCCAACCAAGCACTATCGTCCATTTGCATACCTTTTACCCCTGACGCAATACGACCTTGAACAGGCACATCACCAGTGGCAGCATTCAAAACATTACCAACATTAGTAATCATTAAAATTGTGCGATTCTTTGGTAATTTTTGAACAGTTAAAATTTCATCTTTACGATCTTCACGAATCTTGTATACATCAAAGACAGACTTAATTACCGAACAAGCGTCATTAAATTTTGAACGCTTAATCATACCTGTTTTTGACAACCAAACTAAATTATATTCAGGTAATGTATCAGCAACTGCCGGATAAATTGCAATTGGATATTCTTCCGGACTAGCCGTTGGGAATAATTTACGTAAAGCAACACCACGGTCTTTCAAACGACATTCTGGAATATCACCACCAAACAATTTGTAGCATTTACCCAAATTCGTAAAGATGTGTAACAATTTATCTGTTTGTGTTAAGACTGCAATACGGTTAACATCTTGTTCACGCATTCCGTCCACAGCATTTGTTTTACTCATAGTAAAATGTTTTTTAGTAACACGCTTGATGTTGCCAGATGCTGTAATTGTCAAAACAATATCTTCAACTGGGACTTCATCATCATCAGCAGTAATAATAACATCTTCCAGTTTATTAACAACACGAGTACGGCGATCAACTTTAAAGCGCTTTTTAATTGCCAACAACTCGGTTTTAACAACATCAAATTGTAATTTCTTGCTACCAATTATAGCCGTTAAACGTTCAATCAACTCACGCAATTCTTTTAATTCTTGTTCAATTTTTAACACTTCCAGATTTGTTAAACGAGCCAAACGTAAATCCAAAATTGCTTGTGCTTGACGTTCAGTCAAATTAAAGCGTTTTTGTAAACGTTCACGTGCTTCACTAGTATGCTTACTGGTTTTGATAATTTTAATAACTTCATCAATGTTTTTTACTGCAACCAACAAGCCTTCCAAAATATGTGCACGTTCTTTGGCTTGATTTAATTCAAATACCGAACGTTTATAAATAACTTGGCGTTGATAATTAACGTAATATTCAATGATTTGCAACAAGCCCATTTGACGTGGTTTACCTTCGGCAATGGCAACCATATTATAGTTAAAGTTACAACGCAATTGCGTAAACTTATATAACTGCTCAACTATCTTATAAGCGTCTGTATCTTTACGTAATTTAATCAGAATGCGCATACCGTTACGGTCTGACTCGTCGCGAATTTCAGTAATGTTTTGTAAATCACCTTTTTTATTTTCACGTAAATCGGCAATATTTTTTTGTAACTGAACTTTATTTACTTGATATGGCAATTCAGTAATTACAATATTACGTTTATCACCTTCAACTTCAATATGAACTTTACCAGACATTACAACCTTACCACGTCCAGTTTCGTAAGCATTGTACATATTGTCATCAGCCACAATCCAACCAGCAGTCGGGAAATCTGGTCCCTTGACAATTTTTAAAATTTGTTTCAGGTTGATTTTTGGATTATCAATAAAAGCAATGTGTGCATCAATCAACTCACCCAAATTATGTGGTGGAATATTTGTTGCTAAACCAACAGCAATACCACTACAACCATTTGTTAGCAAGTTTGGATAACGTGCAGGTAAAGTATCTGGTTCAGTATTACGATCATCATAAGTCAACGAATAAGTTACCGTATCTTTATCCATATCACGCAAAAGTTCAAGTGCTAATGGTGCAAGTTTTGCTTCGGTATAACGCATTGCAGCCGGTGGATCACCATCATCCGAACCAAAGTTACCTTGACCAGAAATCAATGGCATATTCATATTGAAAGGTTGAGCCATACGCACCATAGCATCATAAACCGACACATCACCGTGTGGATGATATTTACCCAAACATTCACCGACAATAGCTGCAGATTTACGGAAAGGTTTTTCAGGAGCTAATCCTAAGTCGTTCATTGCGTACAAAATACGACGTTGAACAGGTTTTAAACCATCTTCAACACGAGGCAAAGCACGGTCCAAAATAACAAACTCACTGTATGGAATCATACTTTCGTGCATAATGGTTGCAACTGATTTTTCAATAATACCGTCTTCAGAATTACCGTCATTACCATCCCCACCATCATTACTTACTTCGACTTCGGCAGTTTGGTTTACGCTAGTTATAGTTGTTTTGCGACTTTCTTTTTCTGCTAATAATTTTTGACGACGTTCTTCTTTTTCGATAATCGGTTTCATAATTGCAGCTTGACGTGCTGCTTCGGCTTCGGCTTTCAAATCACTTTCCGATAATTTAACAACATCATCAATATTGGCAATTTTACTATGACTTGCTCTTTCGACAACTTGGGAAACTTCATTTGTTACATCGTCCGTTGTCACTGCTGTATCTTCATCCACAATTACCTCCGTTTGTTTTTCTGTTTCAGTTGATACTTTCTCTTCTTCTACATTAGCCACTGTAGTTTCAACATCTTCGACAATTGATTCTGTTTCAGCAACTGCCTCATCAGGTGTTGTTTCGTCAGTTACAACATCTTCATTTTTCTCTTCCGTTTCATTTGCAGATATTTGGATTTCAGGGTCTTTCTCATCTTCCACAACTTCATCTATTACTAAATCAATTTCTTCTGTTGACTCGTCACCTGTTTGTTCATTGATGTCACTTGTTAATTCTTCGGTGTCTTCTTCAACTTCGATATTTTCATCTGTTACTTCTTCAATTTCAGTTTCTGTTTCGTATTCTTCTTCGTTTTCATCAGCAACTTCGGTTGTTTCTTCATTGATTTCGTTCTCTTCTTCAAGTTCACTTTCTTCATCAATTTCTTCAAGTACTTCATCTTCTGCATCATCTTCTGCGTCATCTTCTGTAACTTTTACAAACTCTTCTTGAATTAATTCTTCTTCTCCCTCAAGTTCTTCGTCTGTTGCTGTGTTTTCGAATTCAACTTCTTCCTCATCTGTTACTTCTTCAAGTTCATTATTTTCTAACTCGTTTTCATCTATTTCTTCTTCAATTTCTTCAACTGATTCATCTTCAGATTCAACAACTTCATCTTCTTCAACAACTTCTGTTAATTCGGTATCGCCTGCATCTGAAACTTCTACTGCGTTATCAGCATCCACTACTACTTGATTTGGTTCATCGTCAAAACTGACAGAATTTTCATCATCGATTAAATCGTCAAACTCACCCATTGATACCTCCTAATTTACTTTTTACCGCTTTAATTGCTGTATCATCTTGTTTATTAAAGTTTGCGTGCTTACTGATATAATTACGACGGCTTTCAATGTCATCACCCATCAAAGTTGTAATTAAACGTTCAGCTTCAGCAGCATCACTTAATGTGATACGACACAATTTGCGAGTCTTTGGATTCATTGTCGTATCCCATAGTTGGTCAGCATTCATCTCACCCAAACCTTTGTAACGTTGAACACTGCAACCTTTAACCTTTTTAGTAACTTCTTTCAATTCGTTATCATCATAACAGTAGCGATTGTAATCTTTCTTGTAAACCTTAAACAAAGGTGGCATACCTGTATAAACGTGTCCTTGCGCAATCAAATCTTTCATATAACGGAAAAAGAATGTTAATAAAATTGAACGAATGTGCCCACCATCTTGGTCAGCATCGGCCAAAATAATAACTTTATGATAACGTAAATTATCAATATTAAAGTCTTCGCCGATACCTGTTCCCAAAGCACCAATCAAAGTACGGAATTCATCATTCTCTAAAACTTGGTCAATACGTTTTTTTTCAGCATTCAATGGCTTACCACGCAAAGGCAAGATTGCTTGAATGCTACGATCACGACCTTGTTTTGCTGTACCACCAGCACTATCACCCTCAACGATGAAAATTTCATTCATTTCCGGACGACGACCACTACAACTTGCCAACTTACCAATCAAAACACTACCATCAATACTATTCTTACTACGAGCAATATCTTTCGCTTTACGTGCCGCTTCACGTACACGAGCCGCAGCCTTAGCTTTATTAATAATGATTTCTAATAAACTTTTCTTTTCAGCCGATTTATCAGCATCTTTGAAATACTCAATTAAATTATTATAAGTAAAGGTTTCCACAGCAATTTTTGCTTCAGGGTTACCTAACTTTGTTTTTGTCTGACCTTCAAATTGAACTTCGTGCATTTTAATAGATAAGACTGCTGTCATACCTTCACGATAATCTTCACCTTGCAAGGCATTATCTTTTTCTTTAAACAAACCAAATTGCTTGCCTAACTGATTAAAAGCACGGGTTATCGCACTTTTAAATCCAGTCTCGTGCGTACCACCTTCAGACGTAGGAATATTATTAACATACGAGAAAATACTTTCGACAAAACCATCAGTATGTTGAATTGCAAAAGTAATTGGCATTTTGTCACTTTGACCTGCAATAATAAATGGCACTTTGTATAAAGTATTTTTGCCTTCATTCAAGTAGGCAACAAAATCAGCCACACCACCATCGAATTTAAACACACACTCACGTGAGAATTCAGCATCTTCGGGAGCAATACGCTCATCAATCAAAGTAATTTCAGCACCTTTATTCAAGAATGCCAATTCTTCCAAACGTTGCGAAATAATTTTATAATCAAACTGTGCATGATTAAACATTTCACTATCTGGCAAGAAATGAACACGTGTACCATTTTTTAAAGTACGACCAACAACCTTCAAAGGTGCATCGGCAACACCCCAATGCATTTGACCATCGGCCGGGTCAATATGTGGAGAAAAACGAATATAATGTTCTTTACCACCTTTATAAACCGTAACTTCACAATATTCTGATAAAGCATTAACAACCGAAGCACCAACCCCATGCAAACCGCCAGAGAAACTATAATTTTTATTATCAAATTTACCACCAGCGTGAAGTTCCGTATAAACCATCTCAACACCAGAAATTTTTAATTCTTGGTGAATATCAACTGGAATACCACGACCATTATCTTCAACAGTAATCGAATTATCTTCGTGAATCATAACGGTCAACTTACTACCAAAACCATTTGCAATTTCGTCAATACCATTATCGACAATTTCCCATAGCAAGTGATGCATACCTTTCGAACCAGTCGTACCAATGTACATACCAGGTCTTTTACGGACAGCATCTAACCCTTTTAAAAGAGTTAAATTACTTGCGTCATAACTTTGTTTTTCGTT
>JAZSAE010000039.1:0-26340 GCA_045601705.1 Clostridia bacterium
TTTTCATGATTAATTTGGGCGACCTTGTCCATGTTTACGTCATTTTGAATCACACTTGCATCGTAGATATCTTTAGGGCGCGCGCCTAATTTTGAAGAGTAGATAGCTTCTAAACTTTGAACGCGGTAGGGAATACCGTTATGTTCTTGATAATTATCTTGAGGAAATGATAAAGCGGTATTGGTTTGCGTTAAAATCTTTTCGTCAACTAGTAATTCGTTGTTAAGATTTTTGTCAGCGTAGTAATAGCTTTTTAAGGTAATTTCGTCATTATTGGTACGGTCAAACAAAAATAAACCAATGTTAATGGGTGAATTTTTGTATTGAATGCTGAATTCGTGACCGTTATTTTCTTTATTATCGAGGTTGGTAATAAAGTTGAAGTCTGGGTTTTGGTCAATCGCTGCTTTTAGTTTTGCTAATTCTTTTTCATTAAAGAAAATGTCTAAGTCACCGTGGTAGCGTTTCAAAGGTCGGTCCGTCGCCAGGTAAGCCATAAGACCACCCGTATGATAGTAATCAAAGTTTTTGCATAAGAGAGTATTGATTTGATCAAAAGTCTCTGTAACCATGGTATGGTTTTGGGATAAGGGCATTGCCATGTTATCCATGTTCATAGACTTTAGCCAGCCAAGACGATTGACTAAAGCTTCTGTATCGGGATATTGTTGTGGTAAAATTTTTGTCAGATAATTATTCGCAATATTTAAGACATCATTTTTTTGAAGTTTTCCATTTTCAATAGTTTTGTTTAACGAAATTAGTAAATTATCTACGGCGTCACTAGGTTGCATACTTTTTAATTTAGCAAGCGTTTTTTGTTTTTTTGAATCGTCAATGCCGCCCATTGAATCGGCAACTACATCAACTATTTGGTTAAGAAGCTCGAGATTGTCTTGTTCCATTAATTTAATATAAAATTTTCGCAATATATCGTCAAATAATTTAGGTTATTTGTATGCTATTTTCCCAAGAAGCCAGTGTGGGCTGTTTTGTTTTGGGTTGGTGGGGTAATACCTTGCGCTTTACCGAGTTCTATACATTGAAGCAACCATGCCATATTGTTGGCGAGATGTTGTAAAGTTTGTTGTCCTTCGGTGTCTGTATTGGGCGTGCCGTCGTGAGAACGATAGACTTGATTCCAATATGTTGATGCAACGACTGGCATTTGGTTAATGGTAAAATATTTGTTTAAAACATCCATACTGGCTGTTGTGCCGGCACGACGCGCTGTTAAAATTGCGGCGGCAGGTTTGTGGCGTAAGAATTGGCTACCAGCAAAAAATAAACGGTCCATTGCCGAAAGAATTGCTCCAGTAGGGTGTGCGTAATAAACCGGACTGCCAAAGATAAAACCGTCGGCTGTCTTAGCTTTTTCCAGCCATTGATTCACACAATCATCTTGAAAAATGCAGGCTGGCGTACCTTTGCGGCAAGCACCACAAGCCGTACAGTCGTGAATGGCTTGGGTACCGAGTGATAAGATTTCGGTTTCAATGTTTTGTGCATTTAAGGCCGTTGCAACGGCTTGTAAAGCTTGGTAGGTGCAACCGTTAGCGTGTGGGCTGCCATTAAAAAGAACCACTTTCATATTTATTGATATTACGAGTGAGAATGAAAATTGTCAAACATATCTGGGGAATTTTAGCAAATTTACGCAGAAGATTTTGTGGGTATTAGGACGATTTGGGTCTTGTCAAATTTTGTCAAAGTTGTAAAATATGATTATGAATTGGCAAAAAATTTGGAACGACACAGTTAATTTTTTTCAAGATAATGTTTGGAATATTGTTACTTTTTTTGTGGTGTTATTTTGTGGAATTATCATTGTCAAGTTGTTGGTTAATATTTTACGTCGAATGTTAAAGCGTACACGGATTGAACCGATTGCGATTAGTTTTATGATGGCGATTGTAAAATTTTTGTTATATCTCGTGTTGGTTTTTGTTTTGTTGGATATCTTAGGTATTGGTATTACGTGGTTGGTAACTGCTTTCAGTGCAGCCTTTTTGGCAATTGGTTTAGCTTTACAAAACAACATTGCCAATATGGCAAATGGGATTATTATTGTTTCCAGTGGAATGTTTAAGAAAGGTGATTATATTGAAGTTGATGGCGTGGAAGGTTCAATTGCGCAAATTAACTTTTTGTATTTGACTTTGATTACATCTGACAATAAGCGTATTACCTTGCCGAATAGCAAAATTTTAAACGAGATTGTGACAAACTATGACAGTAATAACACACGTCGTGTAAGTTTTGAATTTGAAGTTGCTTATGAAAATGATGTCGAAAAAGTTAAGACAACAATTTTAGAATGTATGCGTAGCAATGGGGCTGTGCTAATGGAGCCAGCACCTTTTTGTCGTTTAAAGACTTTAGGGGAGCATAATTTGTTGTTTACAGCACGTTGTTGGTGTGACCGTGAAGATTATTGGAATGTTTATTATGACATTACGGAAACTGTATTTAATGAGTTCAAGCGTCGTGGAATAAATATTGCATATAATCAAATTGAAGTTCGTCAGCGTACAGATAATCCAGAAAATCCAATTTCAGGGGTAGGATTGCCAGAGCGTATTGAAAAGAAACGTAAAAGCAAACGTAATTTTGATTTAGAAAATGCTGATTTATCGGAAATTTTTACTTTTAAACGTAAAGGCAAAATTGATGGTGCAAAAAAAGCAAAAGCAGTTAAGAAAGTTAAACCAGTGCAAGCTGCCTTAAAAATAGAATCAAATAAAGACCAAAAGTAAAGCGTTTGTGACAAATAAAAAATTGTTATAAACTGGGAAGGAGGTATTTGTGAAAACTACGATAAGGCAAGTGATTGGGGGTGGGGCTTGTGACCCGAGTGGACGTTTATCCTTGTTAGGTGCTTTGACTTTGGTTGAAGATGTTGTCATTGATACTTTGGACCGAATGGATGTTAATGGCTTTAATTTACGTAAAAAATATGGCGCAGTTTTAGTTTTCTCAAAAAATCATATTAAATTTTATCAGCCTATTCGTTGGCGTGAAAAAGTATCAATTGCTTGTTTTGTTTCGACAAAATCAGTGGCTCGATTAAATGTTGATGTTTGTGTGAAAAATGAACAAGGTGTGATTGCGATGTATGCTCGTACCGAAGTTTGTGCTGTCGATGTTGAGAGTGCACGTTTGCGGCGTTTAGATACTGTTGGCATCGGTGAGAAAATTCGTGTTTATCGGGCACTCGCCGAGATTGAGTGGCAACAGATTGATAAAGCTGATACTTTGATTGACACATTGACGGTGCGTACTTCAAATATTGATTATGCTGGACATACGAATAATATTGAGTACATTCGTATGTTGCTAAATACTTTTACCTTAGAAGAATGGAGTGGTGGAATTGTGCCACGTGAATTACAAATTGCCTACGTTAGTCAATCCTTTTTGAATGATGAGTTATCAATTTATGCAATGAATCGTAACGATGAAGGTATAGCACTGAATGAACGTTTGTACACGATTAAAAAAGGCGAACAAGACGTCTTGCGTTGTGCGTTACGTTGGTAAATAAAACGATAAGGAGAATTAAATGAAGATTATTAAAACATTAGCATTAGATAAATATAAGGATACGAAAAAGTACAAAAAACTTGAAACAAATATTTATCGTAATACGAAAGATGATGGTAATGTTTTTTATTGTGTCACTTTATATGCTGAATTGGAAAAGGGTGAAGATAGTCAATTCCCATTGGAAAATTTTTTAGATGAATATCTAATTCATATAACTGATGTTTTCGAAGAAAAAGAAGAAAACGGAAAACGTGTCTTGATTTTTGAAGTGGAATCAAAAAATGATGTTCCGATAGAAATTTTTGCTAAATTTGTTGGGAAACGCATCTTTACTTATGACGATGGCGAAGGTATAGAAATTGGTTATGAGCCACTAAATAATTTCAAAGCAATTTTTGGGAAAGAAAAAAGTTATAAGTTTAATCCAAAATCAAAAAATCCAATAGATTTAGCCGAGTTGGAAAAATTTGAAAAAGAAAATAAAATTAAATTTCCTGAACAATTGAGAAATTATTGGCTGACATTTGGTGATGCGCCTATTAAGGAATGTAATTTCAAAAGTGATGATTATCCGACTAATTTAAAAGAAATTTGCTTTCCTTTTGTGCGAGATGGAATGAAAGAAGATGGCTTTGTTTCTCAAACTTTTTACCCAATTGCTGGAGATGCTGGTGGTAATCTTTTTTATTGGAATTCGGCAGATGATAAAATTTATATGGTTTTTCACGATGATATTGAGCCAGAGCCATTTGTGTTTTTTGAGTCGGTTGCTGAAATGTTTCAACGAATGGAAGACTGCTTTCAAGATAAGCCAAGTTTTTGTTTAGAAGTGCCTTACAATCATCCATTGGTTTTGCAAGACCGTATTCAGAGTGGTAAGAAGTTAGGTTCCTTGTTTTTATTTGTTGGTATCATTCCGTTGTTTTTATTGACGATATTGTTTGCTTGTGTGCAGGCTTATTCAACGTTGTGCATTGTTGGTAGTATCTTTGTTGTCGCTTTAATCTTTTTTGTTGTTTATTCTTGCACGAACCGATATAATCCAAAACAAGATAAGATTTCATCGATGTATCGCTTTTTTGATAATTATTTTATAATTCTAAAAAATTCGAATAAAGACCCTAATTTGTATAAACTGAAAAAAGCTTATTATTATCGCAAGCACGAAAACAAACAACACGTTGTTAATGTTTACGAAAAAGATAAAATGTTTGTTTTAAAAATGTATACGGGAACTTATAATGGTTCTCCGGTATATACGGAAGAAATTTTACCAAAAAATGTATTTGCAGGGGAAGCGCAAAGGACGGCCTTTGTTTTATTCTTACGTGATGTTTTGCAGTCGGATTATGTTGAAGAAACACTGGATGACGATTATACGTTTGCAACGAGTGATTATGTGTTATCAATCAAAAGAAGTTTATACGAAGATGATGAAGCCAAAGCGTACGCAATTCGTTTGATGGAAAAGTATCAGCAAGATGAAAAGCAAGTCTTAGATTTCTTATTGGAAAATGGTGTCCGTGAGTTCTATAGCGAAATTTATGGCTATGACGATGAAACCATTAAAAACAAACTAGGCAAGCCAACAATTAGTATTGATATGAAAAGAGACAGCGAACATTCTAAATGGAAGTTTGTTTTTGCTGGACACATTGCTTATTGTCATAGTTCTTTAGATGAACATTTGGTTAGTGTAGAATTTGTTGATGATTTAAAGTTATCAAACGATGTCCAAATTGATGGGTAAAGGGGGTATAGTTTGGAACTAATTGATATATGGGATGAAAATCGAACACAGGTGGTGCGTACGGTTCGGCGTGGTGAGGAAATTCAGCCTCACGAAAGAAGTGTGAGTGTTCATTGCTATATTATCAACCAGCAAGGGCAAGTTTTGATTCAAAAAAGGTCTTTAAGCGAAACACATTTCCAAGGTTGGTGGTCAACGTTGGGTGGAGCTGTTACGCACGGCGTTAGTTCTTTTGCTACGGTAAATTGTGAAGCGCAAGAAGAACTTGGTCTTTGTTTTGACGAACAGCAAATTAGTTGGTTTTTGTCATTTAAGCGACAAAAAGATTTTGTTGATGTTTATGTGATAAAAGCCGAAGTAGATTTAAAAAAAATAGTGATGAACCCAGATGAAGTGATTGATGTGAAGTGGGCAACTTGGAAAGAAATTGATGCTTTGGTTAAGCAAAAAAAATTTATTGTTCAACCGTATTTTGATTTGTTAAAATTTTTATTAAAGAGGACAAATACTTGTCCGATAAACTTTTCAAATTAAACAAAAGGAGAAAAAAATGATTTACATTGTTCGACACGGACAGACAAATTGGAATTTATTAGGTAAATGTCAAGGTTGGGTGGATATTGAATTAAATGAAACGGGTTTAAAGCAGGCCGAAGAACTTGCTCAAAAATTGGCTCATGTGAAATTTGATATTTGTTTTGCTAGTCCTTTACAAAGAGCAATCAAAACAGCACAAACAATTTACAAAGGTAAAATCTTTGTAGATGACCGTATTATAGAACGTGATAATGGTGAGTTGTCAGGCCGAACAGATTGGCGTGAACAAGGTGTAGATTTTAATAATCCAAATGAGAATCGTTTTAATATCGAAACTTTGCCGGTTTTACAAAGGCGTTTAAGTTCTTTTTGGAATGAAATTTTAACCCAGTATCACACAAAAATATTTTAGTGGTAACACACGCTGGTACAGCAATGTGGTCGCAAGTATATTTTTATGGTTTTCCACAAGGGAATGATTTAAGTCAATACAAATTAAAAAACTGTGAGTTTTTAACCATTGATAATAGTATTAAACCAGTTGGATTTTAGTTAATCTTTTTCGTTTAAAACTTCGCTAAGTAGGCGGTCTTTCTTCTTTTGGGTAAGCATCATACTGTTAAAAAGTTCTTGGCGGACAATGTGTAATCGTTGATTATTCCATGGTTTAACGGGATTTTCGGTAAGGCTGATAGAATAAATTCTTTCTTGCACACCTAACAAATTTAAGGGTATTTCTTTTGTATATTTTTCGCCGGTAAAGCCGGTTTTTTCATATAGTTTGCATGCTTTAGGATAGAGTTTTCCTGATGTATATAATCTTAAGGCGGTAAAACCTTTTTGTTTGGCAAGTTCTTTTGATGCGTTTAAAATTTGTTGACCATAGCCGTTTTTGCGTACGGTAGGAAGAACGCCAAACCACGAAAGCCAGGCTTCTTGTGGATTATTATGGTATGAATATAAACCGCTACAACCGACAATTTCGTCGCCGTCTTTGGCTAGGTAATGTTCAATAAAATGATAGTCTTTATCCGGTTTATTAGATACACCTTTAAGCAAGTCAACAATACCGTTATCATAGCCACCCTGATTGGCAAAAATTTGGTTTTGAACAGTAATAGCTTGTCCTAAATTTTTCTTGGTAACGGTTTCAAAAGTAATCATATTGCAAGTATAGCAAACTTATGGTATACTAGCAATATGGATAATAAAGAAGAGATTAAATTGGAACGCCGTGCAAAATTACTTGCGCGTATGCGTGAAGATTATTTAAAACCAGGCGCAAAAAATAATTTTGTGGCTGTTAATGTGACAAAGGAACACTTGCCACAAATTCAAGAGATTGACAAGGCTGCGTACCAAGAATTAGGCGAAGATGGTTATGCTGAAATTTCTGATATGGAAGAATGGTTGAATGCTAGTCCTGATATGTATCCAGCAGCAATTGCGAACAAGGAAACAGGAAAATTAGAAGCGTATATTTGTTTGACGCCACTGAAAGCGGATGTATATAAAAAATTCAAAAATGGGGAAATCCTTGATGTTGATTTGAAGGCAAGTGATTTAATGCCTTTCCAGAAAGGTAATAACGATTGTTTGCAAATGGATGTTGCCAGTCGTCAACAAAAGCTTCCAAGAGATGGTGCAATTTTGTTGCTTGATACTTTTGAAAAGAAAATTGCATCTTTGGCAAAAGAAGGAAAATTTGTTGGAAATGTTTTATATGATATTTGTTCGCAAATGGGTTTTGATAGTGCAAATTTAATTGCTGATGTGGAAAAGATTGCTGATTCACACTATGACGATGTTCCAAGTGTTTCCGGTATGTACGAAGGTCGTTTAAAACTTTCCAAAAAGATTGAAAAAGAAATGCAAGCACAAGACGAAAAGTCAATGTAATTAAAGTTTATAAAAGACTCCGATTTAGCATTGGAGTCTTTTTTGTTGATTAAGTTCTTATAAAAAATGGCACTATTTTGTAATGCCATTTTCTATTAAATAATAAAAATTTTGGTAGTCCCGAGGGGCTGCACTCGGAACAGAAAAGGGCATAAAATCCTTCATTGAATGAGCGTTTTTACACGATTAAAAAAGGCGAACAAGACGTCTTGCGTTGTGTTATGCGCTGGTAATTTTCTTGACAATTGTATAGTGTAAAAATATACTGATAATATCAGGAGAACATATGAATTACACATGTCAAAATTGTGGTAATCCACTGGGCTTTGTAACGACTTCGGATGGAAAATATTGTATTAATTGCTTTGCTACGTATTTAAAAAATCTCAAAAAACAAAATAAGCGAGTTATTGTCTCGGCTTTCTTTTTGTTTTTGTTTCCAATAATTCTACTTATAGTTGGATTGTACGTTACTGAAATTGTTCGAAATATTAGTGCGAATGCAGGGCATGTGGCATCGAAATTTACTTATTCAACTATAATTGTTGGCTTTATTTGTGGTAATTATTTTGTAAGGAATTTTAAAGCATACATTGGTGACCCCGAACTTGAAATTACAACCACTACAATTACTTCACAGGGTGGTGTCATTAAAGAAAAACATCGGGAATTTTCAATTGGTCAAATTATCGCTTTTATTTTTAATATTTTTTTGTCAGTTGTTGGCACAGTTATTATTTATTATGGTGGTTGGCTATTATTTATTATTACTTTGATAATGCGCAACAAAGATATTATCATTTTCCGTTGGTCAGTTAAAAAAATGATTAAATGTTTTGATTTTAAAATCAACACTATTGTTAATAACATTAACAACAAAAAATTGGAAGTTGTCAATATACGTATAAACAAAAATGAGTATCCTTATTTACCTTGTGAGTTAGTTTTAAGTGAAAGCGATGAAACAGAGCTTATTTTGGGCGTTTTAAAATTGGATGATGGAAGTGCTTTTCCGTTGCCAATTCTTTATTATAAAAAATTAGGTTTTGCGATGCCGGTGCGTAGTGTTTACGAATGTCTAGTTACAGCAGGAAAGACACCAGAAGAAATCAAGGCGGCGTACGATATAGTGCCATTGTATTACGAATCAATGAAAGAAAACTGGACTGAAGAATGCAACAAACTTTTGGGCGTAGAATTTAAGCCAAGTGAAAAAGCAGTCAGTGAATGATATAGGTAGTAAAATAAATTTTGTATTTTGTTTATAATGTGATATAAAATAATAATGGAAAAAACAAAAAAAAGTTCTTTAATAATTAGAAGTATATTAGGGATATTTATAAGTATTGGTTTAATTACTCTTGCTCTTGCTTTTGCAAAAGAATCATTTCAAATTGATCAAGTGTATATAGAAGAAAACAGTATTGTCTATCATTTAGATGAATCAGGAGTTGTGACAAGTTTAGAGATTACAGTTACAAACTTGTCATATAGCACTGAGGATAATAAAGATTTAATCTTAAGATATTGCAGAGAAGATAGTTATCCTGAGGGTTATACCAGTCCAATCATCTACAGTTTGAAACCAATGGAAAGTAGGACGATTGTTATTTCAAATTTTAGAAATACTTGGTATTATAATAGTGATTATCATATTGAAGTTGAAGCAGAGAGAGGATTGACTCCTTTGCTCATTAACGTTAGTGCGCCTTTAAGACTTTATCGTATAGTATCAACCGTATTGTTTCCTGTTAGTTTGATATGTTTAATTATATTTATTGTTAAATTAGTTAAAGTGTGTAAAATTAAAAATAAAGAAATTTAAATAGTTTTACTCATAGTTACTATGGAAAAACTATGAGTAAAAACAAAAATCAGTAAAAAATACAAAAAAAAAATAACACCATATACAACATATAGTGGGCAATCCGTATTAAATTGTACAATATACAACATATATTGTGGTTTGAATGGTAGTCCCGAGGGGGCTGCACTCGGAATGGAAAAGGGCATAAAATCTTTTGCCACATATATAAATAACAAAGTTTGTCCGTATTCGGGCATCCATAATCAAAATCTAGACCGCAAACAAATCCTTTGGGGTTTCTTTGTTGTGCGTTCGGTAATTTCGCGTACAGCGTTACAGGTTCGTTAAAATTACTACTTGTTTAATAAAAAATCGTAAAAGGGACATTAAATTTTTAATTAGGGAGTGAATATGGAAAATATAAATTTTGAAAGAAAAAAGGGTGTCAGTATTGTCAGTCGTGAAGCAGCCGAAGCAAGGCGACAATACTTTTTGAAAAAGAAATCTTATTGGGAACAGTTGGAGAAAAAGAAAGGACTACATAAAGTTGTGAAAAATACTTTATTGAATATGCAAGAGTTAAACAAAGAGTTTTTAGTTACGCCACTAGCATTAGAAAAGTTTTTTCTGCTTTACTTAAACAAATACCACCCAAGCCAACAAAACATACAGCGTGCTGTGAATATGGCACGGGTTTATGCTTTACTTTCGCATCAATATTATCAGTCCGCAGAAAAATACCATATGGTAGCATCTTTCTTTGTTTCGCCAAGTGTTTGGGAAAGGTGGCTGATTGGTCGTAAAGCCAAGGAAAGCAGTATTGAACTTTTGCAAGAAATGGGCGTGATTTTTTCTTACCGTTTTAATCTTAACAAACACGCGCCCGCCGAAGAATCACGCATTGTGATTATGTACCAATTCGTTTCACAAAAAGTGCGCTGGCTCCACGCTTGTGTAAGGACTTTAATCGCGTTAGAAGAAAACCCTAATAAGGATGGCTATTCTTATTGCACCTATGACGACATTATGGAAGACATTTTTGGCTATATTGAAGAAACCAAGAACGAGGACAAAGATTTATTTTAGTTTGTACCTCTTGACACTAATAAAACACCAGTCCGCTAAGACTGGTGTTTTTACTAACACAAGTTTTAGAACTTGTCTAATTTCCATTTCTGCATTGCGGCGCGGGCGATAATGTATCGTTCAAAACCGTTTTGACAATCTACAAACAATTCTTTACAGCTTACCGCTTTGTCCCCAACCAAAATTTTGGCTTTCTCAATCAATACTTGTAATTCAGCAGAATCATTTTTTAATTTCAAGGATAATAACTTTTTTCGTAAAATTTTTGCTTCTTTGTTTTTTAATGTCTTAAACAAGCAGTTATCTTCAACTATATAATCACGCAAATCATCAAAAGATGCGTTAAGACTTTCAAGTTTTTGTTCAATCTCTTTTTGACTAATTTCACTATTTGGACGGTTATTTCTTATTTTCCAAACCAAATGATCAAAAACTTCCCGATTATGTTGATTGGCTAAAATTTCATTTTGTAGTTTATTTGTGATAATATTCTTAAAAAAATCAGAATATGGCAATTCGTGATGAAATTCAAAAGTCATTGTTCCATCTGCGTGTTCGCCATTGGCAATGGTAATTTCGGCTGGATTAGTTCCCGATATGGCTAACATCGAAAAGTGTTCTGCTTGTTTTGGTGAGTAGTGTTTAATCCAAGAGTCTGCCAACGTGGCTGCAAAATAGGGGTCAAAAAAAGGTAAAACAACAATCATTTTCAGATGATTCTCTTGAACAAGATTATCAAGATTTAACAACAATTGGCAAAACTTTTCATAATTGCTTATTTTTTCACAATCCAGTGATTGTGGCTCCAAATCAATAAAATACTCATTACTTTTGCCAGTCACTTTTTTGTTAAGGTGTGATTTAATTTCACTAACAATATCGTCGTCTGGATAAGCGATAAAACAGTTATCAAAATTATCCATCAATTCAAACTGTAATGCTTTTAAAAATATTGAATTTGGACAAAACGCCACTAGCGTATGATTTTGTTGATAAAAATTTGAAAATGTGTTTTTTCCTGCTGTTGTCATTTTACCTCCCATTTCATTAATTAGTTAAAATATAACCATTTGTTTTTAAAGTATCTTCTATTGCGATACAGGTCAATTTTGTAAATACATCTTTTGGTGTTGCCATAATTATCTCCTTTTTTGTAAATTTTTTTTTCTAGAAAATATCCAATTTCCACTTTTGCATTGCAGCACGATTTACGATGTAACGCTCAAAACCATTTTTGCAATCTTTCATTGTGGAAGACCTGGGTAGATGAAATGGTGTATCTTTTCGAATGCTCTTCTGTAAATATACAAAAGGTATTTGTCCTTATCGAGTTCTGCCGAGACAGAACTGAAATATTTTTCAAGTTCTTTTTCGTTTAATTTCTTAATTTCCAAATAAATGTCATAAATTTTTTCCGATAACTCTAAACTGTCATTAATAAAGTATTCAGTGTCTTTATCCGGATTATCATGAATCAAATAAACAGTTTTTTCCAAAAGCCTGTATTCATTGTCAGTAATAACTTTGTCTTCAAAAAGTTGTGCTAAATAATACCTTAAATCCGGGTAAGAACGCCTGTATGTTTTTAACATAAAACAAAACGATTCCATACAACTTTCGTTTAATTCCTTGATCTTTTTGCTCTTTTTAATTTCATTGATAACGTCTAAAATCTGAATTTGTAATTTCAAATTCCTATCAATTTCTGTCTTTTCTGCTTGTGTGATTTTTAATTTCATTTTTACCTCCTAATTCCATTAAAGCGAATTAGTTTGTTTTTGTGGACTGATTTTTTTCAGAATGAACGATAGCCAGAACGTCGCAAAACTTCAATTAGTTTTCTTTTGAATTCACGATCATCAATCATGTCATTAACTCTAAAATCAAATCTTGCGCCATTATAATTAGAACTTGCTCTAACACTTTCCGCGCCAGCATTATTTAACAAAGCGGTAATTTCCTTTTCTGGGTCAATTGCTTTCATTGTATAGCGAACTTCAACATCGCCATTGTAACTGCGCCTTATATCAATATTTCTTGCGCCGCTTCTTTGCAATTCCTCTTTTAATTTTTTAATTGGATCTACAAAATCTACATTAATATTTACGGTTTTCATTTTAATCTCCTTTTATAATTAGTTTTCAATTTTCTTTATCCATTCGGTAACGATACCATTTGGGGCAAAAATTTTATCAACAACACTTTGGCATTCAAATTTTATTTTTTCTTGATTATTTACTACATTAGCCTTAAATTCTTCAACCTTTAGTTCTGTGGCTTTTTTATCTCTATCAAAAAGCCAATATTTTTTTTCTTCTCTTGTCCCTTTTTCGTTTATAAAAAGCAAGGACATCGGTTCAACATTGATTTGAAAATAATGACTTGGATATTTTTCAATCCAATGCTCCGGCTTAAACATTAAGCTATAGTTTCCTTTATTATCGTTTGTTTTTTTTATTTCCTTATTTGTTCCATATACCATACAGTAACCTGGTTCTGAGTTAATTAAATTAAATAAAATTTTTGAAGTTTCTTTAACCCAATCCGGTCTGACGTGATTGTAAATATATTCCAGTGCCTTAAAATTTCTTTCATCACTATAAATTTTTTTTGCTAATTCTTTTGTTTTTTCTTCACTCATAAATTCACTCCTTACAGTTTTTTTGTAATCTTCAAAAAGAGACTTAATTGATTCGTCGGTATTTTTAATACTTGTTAAATCCAATGCTGCATCAATTAAACCATAATCAATTCTTTTCCACGCTGGAACTTCAACGAGGTCATTGTCATTGGGCGTAAGATAAATGTAATACTTGCGATACTTTTCCCATTTAGGTTCGTTATCTACATATTTTTTATATGCTTTGAGTTGGTCATCGTGTTGCCAAGAGCCCACTTTGTTTTCAATTACAATAACAACTTTTTGCCTATCGTGATTGGCATTGATAATTTCAAAATTAAGTAAAATATCAATCGGGCGACCATCATTTGTATAATGCTCTCTGTCGATATTAACATTTTCGATGTTACCATATAAAATATCAAAAAAATCGAAATCGCTGATACACTCGGTTTTTACTAGGACTCTCAAAAAATTTTTGAGAAAATCACTTTGTTTTGGGTCAAAAAGAAAAGCCAACATATTACTGTGTATTAACTCTTGGCGTTGAATTTTTAATACTTCAAAGATATTATTTTGGTCGTAATATGCTTTTTCTTTTAATGGCTCAAGAATATTTTTATCGAAATTAAGTGCAAAATCTTCTAGTTCTTCTTTAGTTGGAATTTTCGCCATTGCGCCTCCTTTGTTTTATTTAGTCGGCACAAAATAAAAGTGCCGCCCTACAACGAGGACGGCACAGTGCTAGTGCCGAAACCCTCGTTGAAGTGCGACCTTACAACCTTTCCACAAAGTGGTCGGGTTTTCGGCAAATAGCCAAAATTTATTACCACTTTGTATTCTTGGTTGCTCCCGCTATGGTTGTATTCAGTTGTAAGGTCGCAGAAGAATTGTAACATATTACTGGTAAAATAGAAACAAGATTTATGGTTAATCGTTTTGTTAAAAGCCGACAATTTGGCTACATTGCGTTAAATAAATGGATTTGTATGTTTTCTTAATAAATTAAATTGTTGCACACAATTTTCAAAAAAAAACGGCAGAAAACACTACAAATTACAATTCTGAGCATATAATAATATCGAAAGACAAAAGACCGAATATTTGAATTTGGCAATAAAAAGTATTTAACCAAAGCAAATTCGACATATGATTTAGTAGTAAAACAAATGAATTTAACTGCTCTACGCAGAAGCATTTAACGAATGCGACCATTCTGCTGGAATATATAATTTAATAATATTAAAAGGTAAACTCACGATGAAAATCCAAAGCAAAAATTTGCCGATTAAGGCGCAATGTTTCAGTCAAGTCCAGATTTATAAATACTCAGACGGCAGCCAAGTTGGGGTGCTAAAAAAATCTAACCGACAGATAATTACGCCCAAAAGGAGTGGTAGATTTCCGCCAGTCAATCGCAATGAGCCGATGACCAAAGCGGCGTTCAAGAAAACATTAAATCGTTATTTTGAACGACTTTATGAGTTGGATTTGGACGACGAAAAATGTTTGTATGTTACCTTGACCATTTCAAACGCCAAATACAATTCCTACAATTTGATTTGCAGTCGGTTCAAATACTTTGTGAATTTAGTCAAAGACAAGGTTCAGGACGACTATGTTGGTGTGATTCGTTTTGTCGAAATGCAAGCCAAAGGTTTCTTTCATATTCATTGTATTTTGGTTTTTAAGCGTAAAAACATCAATCTGACTTGGCGCGACTTTCACAAATCTTGGGGCTGGGGCTATGTGCGTGTCCAACCAGTCAAAAATCGTTTTGGGTTATTTGATTATTTAACTAATCAAAAACACGGCGCCGAAAACGACGATAAATTTACCCGTTACCCCAAAGGGGCGAAGATAATTTACATCAGCCCTAATTTGCCAAAGTCAAAAGGTGAATTTATTTCGACTATATCAAGCGAATATACTGAGTTATTAAATGACTCTGATTATGTTCACGCCAAAACGCACAAATACATTCAAACCAACACAAACCAAGTGCGAACAAGGATAGACCGTTTCGTGCTTGTAAAAAACAAACCGAAAAAGGAGGACGATTAAAATGGATTATTTGGTCGATAGTGTTTCTTTATTCTTTTTAATGTGCTTAAGTAAATTAAATCTTGATTGCACAAAGGAGACACTTAATGGAGATTAGACTAAAGGCGGTAAAACAAAAATCGTTTTACCAAATAACAGATAGCACACTCGGCTCAATTATGCATGAAGATGATAAAAGATTTTTTCCATTATTTGAATTGATAATGAAAGAAATCGAAAATGAACAAATCAACAATAAAAAGGGAGATAAAAATTATGAAAACTAATGTAGAAAGAATTGCAGTAGGTTATTGTCGAGTTTCAACCGACAAACAGCGTGAAGAAAGCATTGACCACCAAAAGCGTGAAATTCAAAAATACGCTGACGAAAATAATATTAAAATTATTAACTGGTATGTTGACCATGGCTATTCGGGAACAACCGACAAACGACCCGACTTCCAGCGTATGCTTCGTGATAGTGCTAAGAGAAATTTTAATTTGGTACTGGTTTGGAAATTAGACCGTTTTTCGCGTGATATTTATAGTGGTGCTATAGCAAAACATATCTTGCGTGATAATGGAGTTGAGCTTTTTTCAGTCATTGAAAGAATTGATAATACCCCACAAGGGAAACTGATTGAGGGAATGCTTGAACAAATGAATCAATTTTATGTTGCTAACTTAGCACAAAATGTTCTGGGTGGTATGAAAGAAAACGCTTATCATGGCTACAGTATCGGTAGTTGTACTTATGGTTATAGGCTAACGCCTAAATTGGACGAAAATGGTAATGTTGTTAACAGAACTTGTCATGGTGGTAAGACAAAACCAATCAATGTTTACACGCTACACCCGAAAAATTCCGAAGCGGTTAAATTAATTTTTGAAATGTTTTTGGCTGGAGCAAATCGTGAAATGATTTTGACACGCTTAAAGACGCTGGGATATAAAAATGCCAAAGGCAAAGATTTCCAACCAACTCACATTGACAAGATTTTGCGTAATGAACGCTATACTGGTGTTTACATTATGGTTTGCAACCAAGGTAAGCAAGTTAATTATATGTCGCGGGAAATAATACGCACTGAAGGAGGCTTGCCTAAAATTATTGAAAAAGAAGATTTCGATAAAGTGCAGCAAATGCTTGATGCACGCAAGCACCGACCTAACAGTAACTCTGCGGTTGACTATTTATTGACTGGTAAAATGTTTTGTGGTGAATGTGGTGGTGCTTTTACGGGTTCTACTCATTTCAAGAAAGGACAACCGTATTTCTATTATCGCTGTGGGCGCAATCATCCAGATTGTAAAATGGTTTCAATCCGTAAGGAAGCCATTGAGGATTTCGTAATTGAGGAAATCAAGAAGATTGTCCGTAGTGAGGAATATACACTAAGTATCATTGACCGCTTTGTTGAGTTCTACAAAAAGAAAAATGATAACAGCGAGATCATTAAAAATTTGCGAACCAACTTAAAATCAGTTGAACGAAAAATTGAAAACTTAACCAATATCATTGCCGAGACTGGAAAGTTTAGTGATACATTTGAAGCGCAATTAAATTCGTATACGGACGAAAAAGCAAAAATTTTAGCGGACTTAAATCGGGAAAGCAACATTGAATTTACACAATTCGTTAGCAAAGATTCAGTTCGTCGTTCGTATTGCAAAGTGATTAAGTTATTACAATCGGGCGAGACTGAAGACAAACATACAATTATTGATACCGTACTCAATCGTGTAATTGTTTACAAAGACCGAGTGGAAACATTTATCAATATATTGCCGTATGAGGGCGCCACAGCCGAAATGTCAATTACAAACGACGACTTGTCGGCTTATGGTTTATTAGAAGCGGCGGAAAACAAAAAAACCGCCCAAATAGGCGATTTTCCGAGTGATATTGTGGTTGGTAGTCCCGAGGGGAATCGAACCCCTGATACCGCCGTGAAAGGGCGGTGTCTTAACCGCTTGACCACGGGACCAAACATTGTAGTTTAGCATAGTGTGTCGGATTTTGCAAGTAAAATATATAAGTTGTTTGATTATTTTATACCGACTAATTCATCAATGCTTATTTTGAAAAATTTTGCAATCAAAATTAAAGAATACATATTTGGTTCACGTAACCCATTTTCCCATAAGCTAATAACCCCCTTACTTACACCTAGTGCATGCGCTAGTTCCACTTGTCCTAATTTTCTTTCTTGTCGTAAATCTTTGAGATTGTCTTTAAATTTATTTTGAAATTCCATATTATACATTATTCTTACGCCAGTAAGAAAATGCTTGGCATCTTACAACTGTAAGAATACAATAAGTTATATTACATAAATAAGGAGGAAAAAAAATGGCGTATTGTCCAAAATGTGGTAAAGAGGTTTTTGAAGATGCAGAAATCTGTCCGAATTGTGGACGAAGAATTAAGGGAACTGATGTTGAAAATTGCACAGACGTGAAGTTTTCACGAGTTTTTTTAAGGTTTTTATTAACTTTTATTTTAGGTTTTATTGGTAGTTTTATCATCAATCACAGTGGGCTAAGACCAAAAGGTTGGAGATCAAGAACATGTGCGTATTTCTTTTTATCGTGTGTAACTTTAGGAATATATGGTTTAGTTGCATCTTTTGCTAATTTATCTTTTAACCCAAATGGTGATTGGAATATTGGATATTTTCAAACGAGAACAAGATAAAATATTAAGTTGACTTTCTAATAGAATAGACTTATGTTTATTGTAAGTAAACGAAGGAAGGTGAAATTTTATGGCATTTTGTTCATATTGTGGGAAAGAAATTCACGACGAAGCAGAAATTTGCGTGCATTGTGGTTGTCGTGTAAAAAATGCGCCTGGCGCTATGGGAGCAGATAATAACAAAATTATTCGCTTTTTGTTAACTTTCTTTTTGGGGTTTATTGGGAGCTTGATTATTAACCATACCAGCTTAAAACCAAAAGGTTGGAAATCAAGAACTTGTGCCTATTTCTTTTTATCAATCATTACCTTAGGGATTTATGAGTTAGTTGCATCAATTTGTAATATCACCTTTGATGAAAATAAAGCATCAAATATTGGTTATTTCCGTGATAAATAAAAGCAATGCAATAAAAAAGAATTGGGATTTTTGCACCAATTCTTTTTTTATGTATAAATTGTTAGTATTAGTATAAGATGTTGTGGCACGGGTATGGGTAGTTGTTGCAACGTGGGTGATTCCAGGAAGTTGGTGGGTAGGGGCTACAGTATGGAATTGTTTGATATGGGACGATAGGAGTAGCATAATGACAAGCGTTACGTGGGGTCGTGTAGCAACCGGTCGTATAGTTGGCGACAGGATATGATTCTGAGCAAACAACACTTGTCGGGGTGGTATAGTTGATGCTGCTAGTACATGGGCAGCCATTGATTGTGGTGCGTGTGTTGTTGGCAATTTCAATATTGTTATCATCATTTGTGCTGTGTTTAGCCATCAAAGCAAGAATAATTAACAAGATAGTGGTGTTGTTGGCGAGGTTAATACTGTTGCTACGTGCGTAGCAGCCGAGACCAAGTAATGCGACAATTAAGTTTTTTGATAAATTCATTGTTTACTCCTTTTAGAAAATTTTTTAATAAACTTTACCTTGTGGAAAAAGTGGTTGATTTAAGAAATTTTGACTGTTGCTGAAACCATTGTCCGCTTGCTGTAATGGTGCGTAGCCGTAAGTTGGAATCAGTAAGTCGGTAACTGCCGTAACACGAATTAGGATTTTTGTTGTGGCATTTGTAATTGTGAGATTACCGTCGGTAACAGATGCAGTGTCATAACCAAAAGCACCTTCAGCACTGATGCTGTATGGGAATGCTGTATTGTCAGGAATGTAAAGTACGACGTTGATATTTTTTGTTACACTGGTGTGTGTTTCAAACTGAACGTTATTGGCGTCGGTTAAAGTAACTGTTAACGGTATAATGACAGTTGCTGTAACTCGAGAACAACGTGTGTTATCACCTAGTGGTGTGATAACTATGTTTGTCATTTGCGTTTCGGTAGCAATGGCTTGAATGCGATTCACCACGTATGGTGCTGTTGTCGTTGGTGGAATTGTGCCTGCTGTAATTTGTAATTGTGCGTCTTGTGTTACGACCATCGCACTGTCCAAGACTCGTGGTACGGAAATTACAACTCGATTCAAATTTTGTTCTCCTTCCATGCGATTTATTTATGTTGTTAATAAAATTTGTGTGAATGTGAAATACTATAAGTAATGAGAAAAGTTTGGTGGCGTTTGAGCGCTTTGGTTATGGCAGCAATTTTATTGGCTGGCTTTTTTGCTGGAATAATGTGGTTGGCTGGGACGCGTGTTACGGCTTATGTTAATGCAGGTGCTGTTATTGGAAAAACTTCAGCACGTGCGATGTGTACAATGGATGTTGCGACGGGGCGAGTTTTGTTTGCACACAATGCTGACCAACCAATGGGAATGGCATCAACAACCAAAGTCGTAACGGCGTTGACGGTTCTGGAAAATTGTGCAGATTTGGACACAAAAATTCGTGTTGCTGATGAAGCAATTGGCATCGAGGGCAGTAGTATTTATTTACAAAAAGGCGAACAACTAACGGTGCGTGAATTGTTATACGGTTTGATGTTGCGTTCGGGAAATGATGCAGCAGTGGCTTTGGCTTATGCCGTAGCGCCGAGTTTAGAAGCGTTTGTTGAGATGATGAATCAGACAGCACAAAAGTACGGTGCTACGCAAACACACTTTATGAATCCACACGGTTTAGACCATCCAGAACATTATACAACGGCGCAAGATTTGGCGAAATTGTCAGCAGTAGCCTTACGTAATCCAACTTTTGTGGAAATTTGTTCAGCCAAAGAAAAGCGTATTGATGGTCCAGAAATGCCACGCTTGTTATTGAACAAAAATAAACTATTAAAAAGTTTAGATGGTTGCATTGGTGTGAAGACAGGGTACACAAAAAAGACCGGACGTTCTTTTGTAGGGGCACGTGAAGTTGATGGGCAAAAGATTGTTTGTGTCGTTTTGAATTGTGGACCAATGTTCCCAGAAACGGAAAAATTATTAAAAGAAGCACAAGATATTTATGCAAATAAGGCTGTATTAAAAGTCGAAACAATCTTTGTTGACCAGAATAGAGTTAAGGGGTTAGCGCTGGAAGATTTTAATTATCCATTATCACAGACCGAATTAGATAGTTTGGTTATTACAATAGTGGAAGACAATGTTATTGTAAAATTAGACGGCAAAACAATCTATCACGGTCAATGTGTGAATTTAGGTGATGGTTCGGCCGGTGCAAACGCTCGTAGTTAAATTCCCATTTATTATTGAAAATGTTTTTCCTGTTATGATATAATGTTAATGAATAATATTATCATAAAGGGAGAAAAAAATAATGGAAAATTATCAAACAAAATGTGCTTTGTTACCTGATAAAATTGCAGACAAGGTAATGAAAGTTACTTTAGAAAAAGACCACAAAGCAGGAGAAACAGCAAGGGCAATTTTGTTTGTACCAAAAGGTAGTTGCGTTTATCCACATTCACACAGTCAGGAACAAAATCCAGATTCCGAAGTCTATATCGACTTGTTAGAAGTTGCAAGGAAGGGTCTTGACCGTTTAAGTAAATTTCCGGAAGTTGCAGGAAGTAATTCACCAACTTACAAATTGATACATAGTATTGAAAAAAGTAATCAACCACAAGTATTTTTAGCAATTAAAAAAGGACAACAAAAAGACGCTTGGAATGATTTTAAAGTGGATATTGTTTGGTATTTAAAAACCTTAAATTTAGTTCCTGTTTTGGAAGGTAATAAAATTATTATTAAGTCAAATCCAATCAAAGAAAAGAAAGAAATTGTTGAAGTTGATATGGTAAAAAACAAGGTTAATTATTGGGGACAATTACAAGAAAATACTGGCGATATAATGTTTGAGTCTAGCACTTTGGCTGACTTGGAAAATTATAATCAAAACATAGCGGCAAAGGAACGTGATTAAAATTTGGTGCGAACGAGAGGATTTGAACCTCCAAGAATGCGCTTCTGAGACGCACGCGTATGCCAGTTCCGCCACGCTCGCTTGGTTATAGAATAGTGCTTTTTTAATGTTTTGTCAAAGTTGTGGTAGGTAATTCAAGAAATGTATTTGTCAAATTTAGGCTTTATGTGTAATTTATAACTGTGGTATTAAAACGCATTATGATGAATGGCTTCAAGTCGTTTGCCGACAAAATCGAAATTGATTTTGGTAGTGGGGTTACGGCAATCGTTGGTCCAAACGGTTGTGGTAAAAGTAATGTCAGTGATGCGATTAAATGGGTACTGGGTGAACAAAGTTACAAAGCTGTTCGTGGTGGCTCGATGCAGGATGTTATCTTTAAAGGGACAGCCAACCGTAAAATGCAATCTTATGCCGAAGTTGCTTTGGTATTTGATAATCGTACCAAGGTTTTTGAGATTGATGAAAGTGAAGTTACGATTTCTCGTAAATTGTTTAGAGATGGTGAAAGCGAATATGCTTTGAATGGTCAACCGACACGTTTAAAAGATATAAATAATTTATTGCACGATAGTGGTATTGACCGTGATGGTTTAACAATTATTAGTCAGGGACAAGTTACCGAACTTGTTTCGGCTAAGCCAGAAAATCGTCGTGGTATTTTTGAAGAAGCTGCTGGGATTGCCAAATTCCGTGCGCGTAAAGATGAGGCAGGACGCAAGCTAGAACGTACCACACAAGAGTTAGTACGTGTGAGTGATGTGCTGAATGAAATCGACCGTAATTTAGGACCTTTGATGAAGCAAGCAGAAAAGGCACAAAAGTATTTACAATTAAAAGAAGAATTAAAAAAACTTGAAATCAATTTGTTTATTTATAAATATGATCACGTTGCCGAAGAAAAAGCGAAAGCGCAGGCGCAAGCTGATGAATTCGAAAAGCAATTAAAAGAGTTGCAAGCTAAGTTGGAAGTAATGGATCGTGCCAGTGCCAGTGGTATGCAAGATTTAGCAACATTAGACAAAAAGGTTGCTGAATTGAGTAATCAAATTTTGGCCTTGTCGTTAGATAATCAACGACAAAGCGGCGAACAGTTACTTTACCAAGCCACAGCTGATAGTTTGCATCAAGCTGAATTGCAACGGGGGCAATTGTTATCCAAAAAAGAAATGATTGCTAATATTATTGATTCTGGTGAAGGCTTCAAATACAGTGTTAAAAAATTAATTGAAGAACGCAATAAAAATAGCGAAGTGGCTCGTGCAATTGTGGGTGTTGTTTCACAAGAACTAAATGTACCAACTGAATTAGAAACGGCTATTGAAATGGCTTTGGGGGCAGCAGCGCAAAACATCATTACACACAATGAAAATGATGCAAAACAGTTAGTAAAATTTTTGTCTGACCGTAATTTAGGACGTGCAACTTTCTTGCCGATTACAGCTGTTAAAGCTCGTGATATTCGACCTGATGAAAGAGCTATTTTGAAAGGAATGGGTTCACGTGTCGTGGGTGTTGCCAGTGAATTGGTTGAATATAAGAGTGAGATTGCCGGCGTTATTTCGAATCTGTTGGGTCGTGTGATTGTTTGTGATAATTTAGACTCGGCAATTGCCTTAGCGAAACAAGCAGCTTATGCGTTTAAAATTGTAACATTAGACGGTTCGATTATTGAACCACGTGGTAGTATTACGGGTGGTAGTCGCAATGCTGCTGCTAATTCGCTGTGGCATACAAATAATTTGAAACAAATTGAAAGTAGTTTGGTTGAAGTTGATGCGAATATTGCGCAGTTGCGTGAAAAATTAAATCAATTAAAAGCAAATATGAAGGATGTGCCGATGAACTCTGCACAAACTAAGTTAGAACAGTTAAAGGATGAATTGGCGAAGACGCAAGCTGAACGAGACAATTTGCACTATGCGACAGGAACTTCGGTTTCGGGACGTGCTGAATTAACCGAGCAAATCAATGCCTTGCAAGTGCAATATTATTATGCAACAAATATGTTGACCAAAATGGATGCAGAAATTGAAAACCTTAGTCAACGTATTACCGAAGAATATAACTTGAATTACAGTGCGTGTTATGCGCAACGTGATCCAGAGTTTGACGTTACAGCAGCTGAACCTCGTATTGCCGAATTGCAACGTTCAATCCGTTATTTGGGTAATGTCAACTTAGATGCAATTGAACAAGTCAAAGCTGATAGTGAACGTTACGAAAGTTACAAAGCACAAAGTGATGATTTATTTGCTGCGAAACAGGATTTGGAAAAAGTAATGCGTGATTTATCGCAACAAATGGAAAAGAATTTTAAAACTGCTTTTGACCAAATCAATACTAATTTTGGTAAAGTCTTCCAGGAATTATTCGGTGGTGGTAATGCAAAGTTAGTCTTGACCGATGCTGAAAACTTCTTGGAATGTGGTATTGATATTATTGCAGAGCCACCAGGAAAAAAATTATCATCAAATCTTTCTTTGTTGTCGGGTGGTGAAAAAGCTTTAACGGCGATTGCTATTTTGTTTGCAATTTTAAAATACAAAACAATGCCATTCTGTTTGCTTGACGAAATTGAGGCAGCATTGGATGATGCAAACGTTTCGCGTTTTGCAAGCTACTTGCATCATTTCTCAGGTGAAACTCAGTTCATTGTTATTACACACCGTAAACCAACAATGGAATTGGCTGACCGACTTTATGGTATCACAATGGAAGAGAAGGGTATCAGTAAAATCGTTTCGGTTAAATTAGCATAATATACGTGAGATAGTACTTGCATTTTTTTGCGATTTAGCGTATATTATCGTTATCGGGGATTGGCGCAGTTGGTAGCGCGCTTGTTTTGGGAGCAAGAGGCCGTGAGTTCGAATCTCGCATCCCCGACCATTAGGAAATAATGCGACGATTTTGTTTGCTAAATTTTATTTTTGAAAGCACCATTCATTTTGGTTAATATAGGTTTTGTATGATAAATGAAAATAATCTGCAAAATTTTTGATGGCGTTAAAAATTTTTTCTGTGAAGTAATAATTGTTTAATTCATTTAAATCTAATTTTTTATTGCTTTTCAAGTTTACAGTAAACACGCCATTTTTGATGTCAAAATCTAAAGATTTAATAAAGCAAAATTGCCTAACACCTAATTGTTTGCTACCTAACTTTGTTACTCTGTTTTTACATATATCAAGCTTGTCTGCTAGTGTCAGAATATAGCCATAATCGCTATTGTGTCCTTTACTATGGAAAAGGATGGCATCCAAAATTTTTTCGTTATTAGTATAATTTTTTGCGATATGATAACTTCTTTCTGCGTGATTTTTTTTACCGTAATTACTTGCACCAGTATCATGGAGCAGCGCAGCAATACAAATGTTTTCAATATCATTAGCATTTAGATTGAGCTTGGTCGCCAATTTCCTGCAAATATGCATAACTCTCAGTGCGTGTTTCAAATCGTGTGTCGCAAAATATTCGTAATCTCTTGCCATAAAATAGTAATTTTTAATTGTTTTATTCTTTAGAAGTTTTTTTAACTTAAGCATATTGCATTATATAATGCTAATTTTATTTTGGCTATGAAACTTAATTAAGAGTATAGTTTTATTGTAAAGGTTGTTATTTATAAATAAGGTCACTCTTGATTTAGGACTTTACAATGTGATATAATGTTAATAATGAAAAAATTAGAAACATTTAAGGAAGATAATGTAAAAAAAGGATTAAAAAAATACATTCCGGATAGTGTCTTGAAAAAGTTAAATGATACAAAGACTTATTATGTTAACTTGGGACGTGATTTAAAAGAGTTAGGGCGTGATGTTGTTGATGGATTTAAACAACCTTTTATGTTAACGATGTTATTTATGGCAATGGCAAGTTTAGGTGCGTTGGCTTATCAGTACAAACATCACAATTTAACCAATGTTAAAAAACCTTATGTAATTGAACAAAGTAAATTAAATCAAGAAGCAGTACCCAAACTTGTTTTTCAACAAAAAGTATTGAAAGAAGACGAAATCGGTACAGTTAAAAAATGTAAAAATTTAAAAGAAGATTATTATGTAACTTTAAATCAATTATGGCAAAGTGATCTTTATCAGGATAAAAATTTGGATTCAGAAACTAAAATTGTTAATGATCTATCGTTGTTAATGAAACAAATGAATCGCAATACACAGAACCTACAATATAACTATGCTACTTTAATTAAAGAAAAGGCTTCATTGCTTAGTCTTACTGATGACCGTTTTAAACAAATTCTTACACAGAAAAATAATTTAAATGAAAACGAAGAAGCGTTAGTATTACAACTTGGCATTTATGGCTTTTTAGAAAACCAATTAAAAGTTCGTCAAATGGGCGATAAGGATGCGATGATGGTAGATAATTTATTATCTGATCAAGATCGTGCAAGTTTTATAAATGGTGATAAAAATGCAATATCAATTTTAACTAAAGACTTGGTTGCCAAAGATGCTGGTGAAATCTGTGTTTGTGAAAGTCTATTTTTGGATGCAGTAACGACTGATGAATTCAAGCGAATTTTGGTTAATTTAGAAAAGAAAAATTATAACGTTAATGATTTAATTGAGAAAGCGCGAAAACAACAACTTAAAGTTCAACCTGTAGAACAAGAATTGATACGTTAAGAAGAGTAGTAAAAGTATAATCATTGCATAGTGATAGGAAAGGAGAATTACTTATGAAAATTAGTTGGCGAATAAACAATGGTAATGTATTTGAAAAGAACCCAATACAAGTAACAGAATTGCCAGAAGGACAAATGTATCAAACAATGGACAGATTAAAAGAAGTCGGCGTAGATGCTATTAGTTTTTCTAATGGTGAAATGTTTGCGATGAAAAATGCTGATAATGTTTTAAAGGCTAGTTCTGAAAAGGGTTTTAAAACTGCTGTAACTACCAATGCACGTTTTTTAACCAAGGAAAAATTTGACAAATGTAAAAAATATTTAAATAAATTAACCTTCACTTTAGATTTTGAAAATGATAAAGATAACAAACAAAGTC
>JAZSAE010000040.1:0-7839 GCA_045601705.1 Clostridia bacterium
TAACCATCAGCATCGCGTTCAGGTAAAAAATATGAAGTACGAACACGCTGAGTTAATAAATATTTATACAAAATGGCAGTCGCACAGATACCATCGGCGTCATAATCGCCAATGATTAAAACTCGCTGTTTTCGGTTAATAGCGTCGCGCAACCTCGCCACCGCCTCTGCCATTCCTTTCAACAAAAGCGGATCGTGTAATTGACTAGGGTCGAAGTTAAAGAATTTCTCTGCTTTCTCGCGTGTGTCAATGCCTCTTTCAATTAATAAACGGATAAACTTTTCACTATACCCTAATTGGTTGAACTCTGCCAGTTGCCGTAGGGTTAACTCCCCGCATCTGACTTTGTATTCCATGCCATAAATAAAATAGCATAAATTTAGTTGTTTTGCAACAAAAAACCATTTACTATACTAGTATATGAAAAAAATTAAAATTACAGCAGATAGCACTTGTGATTTGCCCGCAGAATTACTCAAAGAATTTGATGTTACAACAATCCCAATGTATATTTATATGGGAGACAAAGAATGTCGAGACCATCCCCAAATTGCCGAAGAAATTTACAGTTATTTTCAAGCCACCAAAAAAACGCCAAAAACATCGGCAATCAGTACACCTGAATATAAAGAATTTTTTGAAGCAAATTTGCCCGAAGATGGTAGTTTAATTCACTTTAATATTTCAAGCGAAATTTCTTGCACGCACCGTAATGCCGTCGCTGCTGCTAACGAATTAAAAAACGTTTACGTTATTGACAGCCGTAATTTAACTACCGGTACAGCAATTTTAATTTTACGTGCAATTAAATACCGTGAAGCTGGTTTATCAGCAACTGAAATTGTGGAACGCATTAACGCCGAAGCCGACAAAGTTCAATGCAGTTTTATCGTTGATGATTTAACATACTTACACCGTGGTGGCCGTTGCAGTGGTACAACCAAATTTTTTGCTAGCATTCTACGCATTAAACCACAAGTTTTTGTCAAAGACGGGAAAATGGAAACCGGAAAAAAATTCCGCGGTAATTTGAGTTTCTGCGTTAAACAATATGTTGATACTGTTTTAAATGAAAACCCAAATCCAGATTTATCAGTTTTATTTATTACTCATACCAAAATGACAAACCCACAAATCGTGGAAGAAATTAAACAACAAGTGCTGGCTCGCCACGCATTTGCTCGTGTAGTTGAAACAATTGCAAGTGGTACTGTTACAGCACACTGTGGTGAAAATACTATTGGTATTATTTTCGGTTTATAATTTGCATATTTTTAACACATCTATCGCACTCTAACTTTATGGCAACACGCAAAAAAGCCAAAGTGCCTTTGATAATTTTCTTTATCGCTGTTACTGGCTCAATTTTTTGTTTTTCTTTTGGTCAAAACTATAATCCATATTTTTTATGGGTTGGTTTAGGTTTAGCGTGTCTTGCACTTTTATTTTTTATGATTACACTAACACGCTTTTTGCGTAACCGTTCAATTACCAGTGGATTACTTATTACCACAACAACAGCCACAGCAATTTATTTTATTGCCAACCGTTTTATCGAAACAGCTGTTCCCCGTGCTGTTGGTAACAATTTAACCGTAGCCGGAGTCAATACTACCACAGCAACTAACGGTTGGTTTACACCACTTTTCTTTGCTCAAATTGGCTTATTTGCTTTATGGTTTTTAATCATTTTGTTTATTATTTACGTTTATGTACGACCAATCAAAAGAATTGATTACCTACTTGGTCAAATTATCGACGCCAAAGAAATAAAAAAAATGAAAGTAGGGAAAGGCCGTCAGTACCAATCAATTGCTAATAAACTGCAAATCCTTGCTAATGAACAACAAGCCATTGCCTTAAAACGTCGTGCCCGTCAAATTCAAGCCCAAAATCGCAAGTCTTCTAAAAAAGATATTGTCCATCAAATTATCAAAGAAAAAGAAAAGATACCCCGTTCAGCCAAAGCACATTAATCATTTTCCTGTACAAAACCATGCAATGCTTTTAACATAGCACTGTAAGTTGGTTTAATTACTTGATACAATTCCCAAGCACGTGGCAACGGAACAACACCACTACGTTCTACTACAAACAATTTTTCATGTAATTCTCGTTGCAATTCATGAATGTTATAACTGACTGTCGGTTGGCTAACTTTTAGTTTTTCGGCTGCCTTACTCACGCTTTTTTCTTCTACCACAGCCAAAAAATATTTATACAAATTCAAGTTAACGTCAATTAACATTGTAATATAGAATAATTCTATAACTCTTGTTTGTAACCATTGTCTTTGCTACATTTTTATACATGAACACAAACGCAATTACAAAAACATTATTCACAATTTGGCCAGGTCTTGGCGACTACGAAAATATGCTTGCCGAACGTGCCCATAATCACGCTTTGTGCAGTTGCAATACACCACTGCTCACCAATCGTATTATCGATAAAATTATTGAACTAAACGTTAGACAACAAACAATTCATAATCTTGCACAACGTTTGAACCGAATTATCAACAAACTTCCAACTGATACACAAGCCGTAATTCGCAGTTATTATCAACCATATGGCATTGCTACCGACATTCCTACTCAAGCCAATCAACTTGGCATTGCTGAACGTACTTTTTATCGTCATTTAGATCGTGCCACAAATTATCTTGCTCATCGTTTAGAAGATATTGGTATTAACTTTTTTACTTGGCAAGATTTACTTCATCAACATCACTGGATTAAAGAAACTTTTATTCGTCAATGCCCACCAAACCAGCTGCGAAAGACTGTGCATCGAAAGGAACTAAATCATTGATTTGTTCACCGACACCAACATACCAAACCGGTAAATTGAATTTTTGTTTAATCGCAACCACAATTCCACCTTTGGCTGTTCCATCTAGTTTTGTTAAAATAATTCCATCCAAACCAACAGCTTCGTGGAAATATTCCACCTGACTTAAAGCATTACCACCGGTCGTTGCATCAATAGCTAATAATTTATGATAGTGAGCGTCTGGCATAACTTTACCAACTACACGGTCAACTTTTTGTAATTCTGCCATTAAGTTTGCTTTGTTATGTAAACGACCAGCTGTATCAATAATTGTTACTTCTTCGTGTTTTGCTTTCATCGAAGTCAACGCATCAAATACCAAAGATGCTGGATCAGCCCCTGCACCTTGTTTGACAATACGTACGCCAGCACGTTCACTCCATTCCACTAATTGTTCTGTCGCTGCAGCACGGAAAGTATCACCTGCTACCAATAATACTGATTTACCATCTTCTTTTAATAAATTTGCTAATTTACCAATCGAAGTAGTTTTTCCCACACCATTTACACCAACCACCATTAACACCGTTGGCGCAATTAACTCTGGTTGTTCGTCGGTCAAAATTTCAGCAATACTTTGCACCAAACGTTGCTTTAATTCTTCTTCGGTTTTTATTTTTTCGGCTTTCACCGTTTGCTTGATATCATCAATAATTTTTTCAGTCGCTTCTACACCAATATCAGCACTAATCAAAACCGTTTCCAAATCTTCATAAAATTCATCATCAAAAGTTTTGTTAAAAATTGCAGCAATTCCATTTGTAACTGCTGTTGCCGTCTTTTTTAAACCACTAAAAATTTTTTTAAAAAATCCCATTACTTATCTCCACTCGCTAAAGCCATTCTTCTTTGATATTTCGGGTCGGTATTCATTGGTGTATTCAAAAAAATATCAACTGCTGTCAAAGCCGTTGCTTCTTCCATAAAGCGACCACCCAGACATAAGATATTAGCATTATTATGCTCACGTGCTAAACGTGCATAATCCACACTATGCACCAAAGCCGCACGAATTCCAACGTGATGATTTGCCGCAATTGAAACGCCAATTCCCGTACCACAAACCAAAATACCACGGTTTGTTTGGTCAGTTAAAACACCACGAACTACCGGTGTTACATAAGTTGTAAAATCATCCTCGCTGTCAAATTGAGTATTACCACAATCGGTAACAGCAATTCCTTGTTTTTCGAGATGTTTGCGAATAGCTTCTTTTAAAGCAAAACCACCATGATCGCAACCCAAATAAATCATAGTTTATGATAGCACGGGGCGTGGATTTCGCAAATCAAAAATCTGATGATAAACACCTTCCAAATTGACTAACAACTTTTCACATACTTGGTCATAAGCATCTTGTCCACAACCATAAGGGTCATCATAATCACGCAAGTCAAAAATATAATCATACTGCTTTTCCATTTTGGGTAAATACTGTTTTGCAACGTGCCGTCTCTTTGGAATTGCAATTCCATTATTTTGCAAAGCAATCATCACTTCGGGCATCATATCCGAACCAACAGCCGCTGCCGTCCCAGCACTACGCACAATTACCCCAGTGCGTTTATGTTTTTTACAAATCGCTTTAAAAATAACTTCAGCCATCGGACTACGGCAAGTATTACCAGCACAGACAAATAAGATTTTAGTTTTTGGTTTCACTGTTGTTGCCATTTATTCTCCTAGTTCCGGCAAAACTGGATATTTAAATTGTCCAAACAAAATAGCAAAAAAATCCCAAACCCACATTCCCAAAGCAAACAAACCTAACAAATCACCCGGGAATAAATAACCACGAATTTCAAACATATTACGAATTTGACTACCTGCACTTTCGCCAACTTCGGGTGGAAAAATAAAGAACGTCGATAAAAAAGCAATCGTCAACAACATCATTACCACACCACGTATATAACGTTTCGCAATAAAACAATGCACCCCGAAACAACCGAAGACACCACCGACAAGCATTTTCCAAAAAGGCAATTCAGCCGGACGTACTTTAGAAAACAAAACAGGTTGACTTGGTCTGTAAGGCGCAGTCAATTTTGCATAATAAATTTGTTCCTTTGTTAAGGCACAGTTTTTACATTTGGAAGTTCCTTTTGGCATTTTAGTTTGACAATACGGACAACGCATTTCCGTCATATACAAACCATCTAAACGTTCGTCAGCGTGAACTCGTTTTTGTAAAACTTCATTTTGTACTTCGTTCGTCATTATTAGGCTTTCCTCCCTATAAAGTATGACTTAATTCGTCCCAACAGCCAAACTAAAAATGAACCGACCCCCAAAACACAGCACAACATAAACCAGTCGATTTCATCAGTTTCGTTACGTTTTACCGGACGAGGATCATTTTCAACAGCCAACTCATAATGAATATCGTTCAATGGTAAAACTGTATCAACGGCAAACTTTCCCACGTTAACAACTCCGTAACCAAAATATTCATCATAACCAGCATCACCTTTGTCAGCATACGTCGCCCCTGCTGCTAATAAAGCTTTATGTTGCCAATTCATAAGATATTGATCATTGTCTTCAACATTCCAGGATGTTAATCCATAATCTTCCATTGTAGTTTTACTGGTATCACTGCATAGCATAGCATAACACGCTGTTACATAAGGCGTTGCCATACTTGTTCCACTAATACGAAAATACCACGCCCCACTCAAATCCTGACGAGCATAAAATACCTTTTTGCTCTCACCTGAACCATAACTATATTCTATATAATTACCATTATTATCTTTACAATTACGTTTATTTAACTTACCAAAATAATCTACTAATTCCTGGCTGCACGCCGACCAAATTTGTGTTCCTGGTGCTGCTATACTTACATAATCATTATGGTAGGAAAAATCAGCCAACTCATAAGAATCAACAACAGTATTATAAGCCGATACTGACAATACACCATCACAGGCTGCTGGCAACGAATAATAAGAACGACGACTACTTTCATTTGTTCCAGTATTTCCCGCAGCCGCAATTGGCAAAATCTCACAAGCAGTTAAATCATCAATCACATCTTGGAAACCACTTGTTCTAATTACACCTTGCATTTCTCCATACTTATCTTTATTGTATTCTAACATATCATCTTCATTAGCACGGTCATAACCATCTGTACCCAAACTCATATTAACAGCAATAATGTTTAACTTTTTAATCGACAAACCAAGACTGGCAAAACTTACTTCTTTACCAGAACTATTTAATAAACCTTTTACTTGTCGACCTTTTTTTAAAGCACACAAATAACGAACAGCATTTTCAAATGCATAATTATCTGTTGCGTTGTTTAAACCACTAAAAATTTTAACCGGCAGAATCTTAACATTGTTCAAAGTCATATCTGCAATAATTCCAGCCACGTGAGTCCCGTGTCCGTTGTGATCTTCGTGCCACTTACCCAGACTCTCTTCATAACCAATACCTTCAGCGAAACTAACAGCATATTCGCTTAACACACGTCCTTCAAATACCGGATGCGTATCATCTAAACCCGAATCAACCACGGCCACTACAACATCACGTAAATTTTGTGTAGCAGCCAAAGCTGTTAAATAATCATTATAAACAGTAATACCTAACTCTTGATATAAACTCTGCTCCGTCGGTTTGTTATAATTATATTTATCAAAATAATAATCGCTTTTTGCTGTAACAGTTTCACCTTGTGGCAACAAAGTAAAACTCGAAACAACATTAACACAAACTTGCCCACAGCAAAGAATTGCTAGAAAGACAAAGAAGAATAACTTATTTGCTAAATTGCGCAATTTCATATATCTTAATTATATTATGGCAGAACAAGAAAAAAGTAAAGCATTGCAAGCGGCTTTAGCAACCATTGAAAAAATTTATGGTAAAGGCGCAATTATGAAAATGGGAGACGGCCCCGTCGTCCGTAATATCAAAGTAATTTCAACCGGCTGTTTAACTTTAGACTATGCTTTGGGTATCGGTGGCATTCCACGTGGACGTATTACCGAAATTTATGGTCCAGAATCCAGTGGTAAAACTACTGTTTGTTTACACGTTGTCGCCGAAGCGCAAAAAATGGGATTAACCTGCGCATACATTGACGCAGAACAAGCACTTGACCCAATCTATGCCGAAGCACTTGGTGTCAACGTAAAAGACTTAATCATCAGCCAACCAGACAGCGGCGAACAAGGTTTAGATATCGCCCACAAGTTGGTTGAATCTGGCTGTGTCGATTTAATTATTATTGATAGTGTGGCAGCCCTAACACCACGTGCAGAAATCGACGGCGACATCGGCGATGCACACATCGGTTTACAAGCACGTTTAATGAGTCAAGCATTACGTAAATTAACACCAATTATCAACAAGACTGAAACAGCTTTGGTTTTCATCAACCAATTACGTGAAAAAGTTGGTATGATGATGCCTGGTCAAAATCCAGAAACAACACCAGGTGGTAAAGCCTTAAAATTCTATTCATCAATGCGTCTAGATGTACGCCGTATCGGTAGCGTAAAACAAGGCGACGAAGTTATTGCGAATAAAACCAAAGTTAAAGTCGTCAAAAACAAATTAGCATCACCTTTCAAAATTGCTGAATTTGAAATCACTTTCGGTAAAGGTATTTCAAACGAAGGTTGTATCCTAGATTTAGCAATTGCCAACGACATTATTCAAAAAGCAGGTAGTTGGTTCTCTTATCAAGGCGAACGCATCGCACAAGGTAAAGAAGCAACCAAAGCTTGGTTAGATAGCGACCCCAAAATCAAAGAAGAGATTTTGAATCAAGTCAAAGCCACAATGACCAAAAGCAATATCGCACCAATCGAAGCCGACTAATACTGCTCCGGTAAATCATTGATAATCAACAATGTATCCCCACGTTTTAACCACTGGGGATATATTTTTTTAGCAGCTTCACGGTCAGCAACGTAAGCAACTTCACCCTGCCAATCTTGTAAACCTTGCTTAAAATACACTCGGTTAAGTTCCCCCACCACA
>JAZSAE010000041.1:0-2548 GCA_045601705.1 Clostridia bacterium
ACCTAAAGAACTTCGGAGAATCCATTGACCTATATGGCATGATTTTTTCATGATCCAAGAATATTAGAGTGGTAAATTGCCGAAAATCTTTCCTAATTTTTATACTTGACAGATTGCACAACATATTAGAATGAAGAATTAGGGGGAAGGGGTATTGTGAGGGGAAACGAAGTTGTAAGGGATGTGAATTTTTGAATGAAGAGGGAAGATTTTTGGAAAATCGTCATTGCGAGGAGCCCGTATGGGCGACGTGGCAATCTAGGGAAAGTAAGATGTAGTGAGGTGCTCTGTGTAGTTTTTGTTGTATGTATAGAAGATTGCTTTCAAAAATATCTGTAAAATACATACCAAACTGTATATTTACAATTTGGTATGTATAAGTAGTGAAAATTAAAGGGAAAAATGTTTGCAAATACATACTAAATTGATAATTTACAAAATGGTATGTGTTTTTGATGATAAGGAATACAGTTGGAATGTAAAAATACATACCAAACAGGCGTATTTGCAATTTGGTATGTATGGAAAAGTAAATTAAAGGGGAAATTTGTTTGCAAATACATACCAAATTGATAATTTACAAAATGGTATGTGTTCTTGATGATAAGGAATACAGTTGGAATGTAAAAATACATACCAAACTGCATATTTACAATTTGGTATGTATAAGTAGTGAAAATTAAAGGGAAAAATGTTTGCAAATACATACCAAATAAATATTTAGCAAAAAGGTATGTATTTTTGGTATGAACAAAGGCTGTTGTAATTCAAAAATACATACCAAACAGCATATTTTCAATTTGGTATGTATAAGTAGTGAAAATCAAAGGGAAAAATGTTTGCAAATACATACCAAATTAGTATTTAGCAAAAAGGTATGTGTGAAGTATGATTTTTCAATAGAATTAATTTATAAATGCATACCAAATAATTATTTTTTACAGTATGTTTGTCCCATGATAAAATAATTGACATGAAAATAGTGTCAAAATTTAGCAAATCTTTAATTATTAGTTTATTTGTAATAGGTATTTCAATTTTTACAATTTCAAGTTGTACTAATTCTAGTTATTCGAATGATTATGATGATAAAGAAAACGACACCAGCCGTTATGGTACACCATGCGACAAAACATTAGGTAACGGTAACTATATTCTTCACAATTTTATTGGCGAAGAATCAAACGTACTTCGTGCTAATCAAATGGCAAAAGACGTTAATTACTATTTAGGCAAAGGCGAAACCTATGTAATAGGTTTGGTGGATAAATTCAGCGAATCATTACAAGACCGCCCCACTGCCCAAGCATATTTTAATAGTTTCATCAGTGCTCAAAAAAGTAACGAATTCCAACGCTTAAACGAAAACGGAATAAACCCTTACAGTTTTGATCAAACAATTAATGGTATCGGTGTTCCATGTGAACCAATTTTTGAAGATATAATCCGCAATATTGACAACAACCGTGACCGTCATTTACTTATTCGTGGCTACGAAACAGTTGCTAACGAATCATTTAACTACGGGTTGGGACAAGCACGTAACGGTTCAAATGTTCAAGTAGATAGCTATAATGAGAAAAGAGAAGATATTTATAAGGCTTGGACAACAGGTGTGATAAATAACCCCTTTGACCTTAACGACGACATCGACAACCAAAATTGCCGTCAGGTTACCAATGAAATGGCCAAACTGTTAACACACGTTGCCAATAACATGAATAACGGTGTTACCGCCAGCGATTTACGTCAAGTTATTAACATTTCAATTACGGCTAATTCCTTGACTGCAATGCACGCACGTTCAGCTTCTGCCTTAGAGCACACCAGTGCTGGTTGTGGTCTTAACATTAATATTGTACCCCGCATGCGTAATGTAGCCAAAGAAATGTACCAAGCAGAAAAACAACAAGCACAAGGTTTAGGACTATAACGATAAATCAACCCCAAAAAAAAGACGTTAAACAACGTCTTTTTTTGGTTCTTCCCAAACAATTGGTGTCGTGTCTTCTGTTGGATCTTTCAATGGCGAATCACCATGATAATTATTCCAGAAAGCCGTTTCCAAATAAGTGTATTTAACTTCTTTAACTCCTGTCTTCTCGCCATCGTATTCACTGAAATCACAAATCCAATCGTACGCCCCGTTCTTTGCCCAGAATTTCATATACCTAAAATAACCCTATAAATATAATTATGAATTAAGAATGAAGAATTATGAATTAGGGGGAAGATGTATTTTGAGGGGGAAGCGAAGTTGTAAGGGAATTGAATGAATACTTTTGTTAATTGTTGAATTCACTTTCTAAAATCTATATAATGTAACTATCAAATTTTATCGAGGTTTTTTATGGCAAGAACAAATTATATTGCTGGTAACTGGAAAATGAATACAACTAAAGAACAAGCTGTTGCTTTGGCTTCTGATTTAGTTGCACAATTAAAAGGTAAAACAAACAAATATATGATTGGTGTTCCTTTTGTATATCTTGATGCTGTTGCTCAAGTTGTAAAAGGTTCAAATATCATTTTGGCTGCTCAAGACTGT
>JAZSAE010000042.1:0-6646 GCA_045601705.1 Clostridia bacterium
AAGAATTTTATGCTAAAAAAGATGTTAAACATCATTCTGTGATTTTTTATTACCTAGCTAAACCAAAATGTAATGTTTTAACAGAAAATGAAATTTGTATGGAGCAAGAGCAGTCAAAAATTATTAAAAATGAATTGCGCTGGGTAACGTGTGATGAATTAAAAAATATTGATTTAAGACCAACTTTTATAAAAGAACTGATTCTAAATAAAGATTTTGAAACCTTAAAACATTATATTAGTAGGTAAATACTTGAAAAAAATTTTCAACATTCTGTGAAAGTTTATTTGAAAATTGTCAAAAAAATTAAGCTAGGTATATTGATTTTCTGTAAATTGCTATGTTATGATTTACTTATGATGAAAAAAGATTTGAAAGATATGTTATATATGGCAGTAGGCACAGGACTTATGATTGCTAGTTTGTCTTGTTTTGATGGTGAAACAAAAAAAAATAAGAAAAATGGAATGAAGTATCAAGCTCCAAAAAATCAAGTTGAAATTCAATCAAATGAAGCAGAACGTGAGATGAAATTGAATTTATTGGAAGATAATTATATCAATACTTTTTTTTCGATTGAAAATTGTCAAAAAACACTAGTGAACAATTTTGAAGCTCAAAATGATATTGGACAAAATATGAAGTTTCTATTTAGTGATGCATATCTAAATACTCAAAAATTATTAGCTATATTAGAGCAGACTATGGTCGATGATATGATAGATGCTCATAAAAATGGTTTAACTGAACAACGACTTAATGAATTAGCTTTAAGTGGTGGGCGTGATATTTCATATTATGAAAAAATGGTATTAGAAAATATTTTAACTAAACACGAAGTTGGTCAATTTTTGTATGCAAGAAATATGTTGTATGGGGTTGAAACTCAAAATACTGATATTGATTTTGAAAAAAATAACGAGTATTTATCTGTAATTAAAAATAATGATTTTAGAAAAGATTCAAAAGCTGTAATAGAACTTGCAAAACGTAATATCTTAGGAATTGAAACAAATAATAACAATGAATCACAAACTGAAAAAGCAGATCACGTTATTTATTTTGATGACCTTGAATTATTTAGTCGTGTCTTTATTTTATCTGGTCATATTCCAGAAATAGTTGGTGTGAGAATTCGTAATTGTTTAGCTTTGGATATGATAAATGGTGGTAAGGTTAAACAATATATTGGGGATGCAGAAGAAAATGGTTATGATGTTGATTCAATGATTAAACAAGCACAAGATTATGTTAAACACACACTAATTGAAAACAATACTACTAATCAAAATGTAACCAAGAAAAAATCAAAATTTGTTAATCAAAGTATTAAGTTACTTACACAAATTGACGAAGGAAAGGAAATCTCAAAATAAAATAAATGATGACTTTTAGATAAAGAAGTGTTACGATATTGTTTATGAAAAAACGATTTACGGAAGAGGTTGATTGTTCAAGTGTTCCAATGTACAGTCTTGTGACTGGTGGTGTTTTGTTGATGTATTTAAGTTCGGCTTTGGATCAAATACCTAATGTGCCAGAAAATGGTCAATTGCGTAAAAGTTATGAATGTGCTTATGAGGTTGTAATGAATCAACAAAATTTTCAAAATACAAAAATTGTTAATGATAATGTTACGCAGGATGAATTACTAAATCAACTAGTTGATGTGATGAGTGTTATGTATAAAAATACGACTTATTTAAAATTAAATTATAAACAAATGTTAAGTAATCGTTTTAAAAAATATGAATTTACACCCGAACGTATAAAAGAAATTCAAACAGGTCAAGGTAAAAAAGCAAGTAAGGATGAGCAAAAACATTTATTAGAAATATCTGTGATGTATGATGTTTATCAATTCCTTAACGCTGAATTGATAGTTAATTTAGGAAATGATAAAAATATAATATCAAAAGATGAAATTGACCAAAAAAATCATTATTTAGATGCTTTAAAAAGAGAAAATTGTGATTTTGTTACTAGTAATGAGAAACTGATAAAGTTAGCTGAATTATCTTTTAATAATTTTGCTGAACAAAATTGCAAAGAAAAAAAATTTGAAAAAAATTCATTAACACCGATTGTAAAATTTGTTGATGCTAAAACGGATAAAGTGGACGATGGTTGGGAAAATTATGCAAAAGCTAAACTTTTGCCATCCGATAGGTTTGGTGATATGGATTTAAAAAAATGTTTGTTAATGGATTTAGAAATATTAAAAACATTTGTTAATGATTTGCTTGAGTTAAAAAAATGTGGTTATGATATTGATAATCTAGTTGGTCAAGCACAAAAGTTGTTAATTAAAAGAATGGAAGAAGAAACGAAAAAAGCCGAACAACAAAATTTACCTTTACAGCAAACAGCGGGTAAGGTTACTACATCTGAGAATGTAATAACAAAAAAATCACGCTTTGTCCCAGTAAAGATGAAACTTAAAAAGATAAACGAAAATTTAAATTCACAAGAACTATCGCATTAGGTTTCTAACAAAGAAATTGACTTGTGCATAAGTGGTTTGATAAACTTTTATTGAACTTTGATTAAAAATGCAAAGGAGATTTTATGAAAAAAAATACTTTATTAAGTCACATTTCGAAAATATTTGGTCGTGAAGATGAGCAAGGTTTAATTATTTCAAAAACAATTATGTCGGCTTGTAATTTTAACAAGACGGATTTTGATATTGTTAATCAGCAAGGTTTAAAAAATGTTCCTGTTATTATTAAAGAAAAAACGCAAAATGAAGAATTTACTGATGAAAAATTTTTGCACAATTTGTTTTCATTAAATGAAGAAGAATTATCACAATTACCAATTAGTCTATATTCAGATATTGTAGAAAGTCAATCTTTTAATAATTTTGGCAAAGATAAACAAACTGCAATGTTTGGTAAAGTTTTTAAAGCGATTGGTGTTGAATACTTTATGGAACTGGAACAAGCCGATGCCGAAAGAGTTGCTTATAACCATGCAGAATATAAAACAATATTTCAGGCTTTTTTTAAATTAAATAAAAATATTTACAAAACACAAGCTGATAAATTACTTGATAAAATAATTGATAAAAAGTTCCAGGAAATGCTGGACAAAGCACCAGAATTAACCAATAATCCTGATAAATTAAAAGCAATGACAGAATTACCTCAAAGACATAAAGGGAATCTGTATGAAGCAACCGAAGAAGTTTTAAGTTTATTTGAAGATACTAAAGATTTAAAACAAAAAAATCTTAAAAAAAATCTTAATGCTCTTGGTGTAGGAAATGATTTTGAACATTCTAGTACGACGGCTAAGGCAGTTTTAGCTCAATATAAATTAGGGGCGTTTGCCGAAGCGGCTAAAGCCAAAGGTCTTATTACAGAACAGCAAGCTGAAAAATATTCAATTGTCGACCAATCAAAAAAAGATAATTCAGTTAATAAGTATATCAATACTTGTAAGAATGTATTAGCTAATTTTGCGAAACCTCAAAATTTGGCTAAAATAGGATTTAGGCAAATTGCTACAAAGGCAGCGCAACATTTAACAGAAGGTACTATTCCAGGGATTGGTGCTGCTGTTGGTTTAGCAATGAAACTTGCTGAAATTTTTAAGGATAAACAAAAGTCAGCAGAAGTTTTTAAAGAAGCCATTCCAGATTTAGTTCGTGGTGTCGTTACGTTAGGTGTAAGTTTTTCACCTTTAGCTCCGATTGCTGGTCCAATTGGTACAGTTGCAAGTATTGCAACTAAAGGTATCAAGGCTGCCCATCAAGAAGGGCTAACTTTAGGTCACGGTTTTATGAAGCGCGTATTCAGCGAATTTATAAAAAAGGGTAATTTGTTAAATTTAGCAATGTCAGGCTTGGGTGCTGCAATCGGAGGTTTGGCAAGAAATGGTAACGATACTGAAGTTATTGAAGAAAGTCAACAAGAGTTGGAAATAGAAAATGATGAAGTTATTCAAACTGAAGCTGACATTGAAAACGAGCAAGCACAGTACGAAACAGAAATAAATGCAAATAAATACGCAGCCTTAGAAAATCAACATCGAATAGATGCTGAAGAACAATTAAAGGTTGGAACATCTCAAACAACGGAAGAAATTATAGAACCATTAAGTTATGCCGAGCAGTATATCGCAGAACATCCAGGTGCATATTTGGATAAGAATGGATGGATGGTAAATGCTGACGGTTCTTATGCACGCAATGAAAACGGACAGTTATTTGGTGATGAGAATCGTGTGTTTAGAGAATTAAATAGTAATGAAATGTTGGATGATAAGGGTAATATTATTGATCAAGTAAGTACAGGTGGACAATCAGTATCAACAGAAACTAATGATTATGTTGCAACTGCGCCCGTAGTTGATGAAGAAATTGTTACAGAAACGACAAATGTAAGTAATGAACTGAATTCAAATGTTAATCAAGAAACTGTTGTTGGACATAGTGCCAATGCAAATACGCAAGATTTAAGCGAATATAATCGAATTGCAAAAACACTTGGTACGCATATTGAGAAATCTGGTGCAGATAAAGAACTTATAGATATTTGGCAACAACAAAAAATAGCCTATGAAGTTTTAGGTAATGAAAATAGTACGGATACTGCTAGGGAAGAAGCATTGCAACAATTAGCAAATTTAAAGGAACAAAAAGAAGTTTTTGTAAGGAAGACTTATTTAGGTTTAGGTTCAGAACAAAATTTACAAGAAGAAGTTGCGCCTATCGTTGATACATACAAAAATGGAATTGATAATACTCAACCAAATGATATTACCTTAAACGAACAAATTAAAACAGAAACAATTCTAAAGCCAGAAAATGATTACACAATTGAAGATGTAGAAACACATAATATTTCAGAAACACAAGTAACCGAAGAAGTTAGTGATATAATTGAACAAGAAAAAATAGAACAAGAAAGTGATGTTGTTGAACAAACGTTACCTGTAAGAAGTCAAGAAGAATTAGCACAAATTGAAACTTTACAAAAGAGAGCAATTGATGCTAAAAACTTTAATTCCTTGCCAGAAAAATGGCAAAAAGAGTTAATTGATATTAAAGCAAAAGCTATTGTTGAACAGGAACAAGGCAATAATGAAGCTTATGAAAATTTACATAAGATTTATGAAGAAAAATTTAATGATTTTGTAGCGCAAGATAAAGAACTTGATGCATTTGCAGAAAAAGCTAATATCCGTGGAACAGCTGAATGGCGCCAAAGAGAAGCTGATGCAATTATGGTAAGAACTGCAGGCGCAGAAGAAAAGCAAGAAATGATTAACTGGTTTAATGAAAAATATGGTTCGGATATGGGAAATGATGAAAACGGTGTACGACAGTACATACGTGAAGGTGGAAATTTAAAGATGAATGTTCCTGAAGTGCCAGAAAGAAATTTTGCCGAATTGGGTTATAAACAGCAAACTGATGGAACTTGGATTATGGAAAATAAATTTGGTAACAAGGTAATTAACGATGTCAACAGAAATGGTATTCCTGATGCTGGGGATACATACAACAAATCGTTTAATATGGGTGGATTTTCTTCAGTTAATGCTGGCAAATATGTTGAAACGCAAGGCAGGGAAATAATAAATCCCAACCATAATGCAAATACAGAATTGGAAAAAGCAATTGCTCGTGAAAGAGCAAAATTAAACCTACAAGATATGGGTATAGAAAAATAAAGTTAGTTTTTTGGGATTTATAAATGGAATTATTAGCACCTGTTGGCGATTTGAAAAGTTTTTATGCAGCAGTTTATAATGGCGCTGATGCTGTTTATTTAGGTTTACAATCTTTTAATGCACGTATTAAAGCTGATAATTTTACTATTGATAATATTGGTGAAATTGTGCGATTTGCACATATTTACAATGTTAAGGTTTATGTAACTATCAACATCCTAATTAAAGACAGTGAAGTTAATGATTTTTTAGATACTGTAAGAGCGTGTGTTTGTGCAAATGTAGATGCTTTTATTATTCAAGATTTGGGAATGGCAAAATTATTATTAGATAATTTTAAAAACATTGTTCTACACGCCAGCACACAGATGGGTATTCATAATTTAAGTGGTGCAAAATTTTTACAAGATTTGGGTTTTAAAAGAGTTGTTTTATCTAGGGAAACTAAATTACAAGATATTAAGCTGATTAAGACTCATACTAATTTAGAAATAGAATATTTTGTACAAGGTGCTTTGTGTGTGGCTTTTTCAGGAAATTGCTATTTAAGTGCTTTGAAAAACGGTAATAGTGGAAATCGTGGTAAATGTTTACAATTATGTCGTTTACCTTATAAAGTTTTCGATGATTCGAAAATCATAACACAGGGTTATTATTTGTCAGCAAAAGATTTATGCTTGATGAACCGTTTACAAGAATTAGCAGATGCTGGTATTGATTCTTTGAAAATTGAAGGGCGACTAAAAAGAGCAAGTTATGTCGCACAAGTAACAAGTAGTTATCGTAAAGCAATTGATAGTTTTAGTACAACCAATATTGCAAAAGAAAAAATAAAAATCAGTGAGTTATTTTCACGTGGTCAATTTAACGAAAATGCTTATTTGTTTAATAATTTTCATATTATCAATCCAATTAACAACAATCATAGAGGAAAGAAAGCTGAATGTTGCATCAATGGATGTAT
>JAZSAE010000043.1:0-11796 GCA_045601705.1 Clostridia bacterium
CGGACAGCATCTAACCCTTTTAAAAGAGTTAAATTACTTGCGTGATAACTTTGTTTTTCGTTCGCCATATATTAATATTATAGCACTTTTCAAAAAACCCACAAAATGTTTATTTTATACAATATATTGTATATATTGTTATATTTTAACCACAAGATGTTGACAATATTTTTCTAAAACTTTTGACATTTTTTGTATTTTTTCATCACTATATGCACCAGGACATCGGCACTGTTGAATTTGCCAAACTAGCACGCTTTCGACAATTTTTTCCCCAATCTCAACTAAATCTTCTTCGTTCAAATAAGGACTTACCGTAGTGCGTAACATAAATTGAACTTGTTTTTGTTGTTTTAAATATTGAATAGTTTGCAAAACACTATCTATTGCTAAACCAGTAACCAGTTGGTGCTTTTTTATTGTGGCTTTCACATCCAATGCAACATAATCAACTAATCCCTGTTCAATAATTTTTTGTACAACCATCGGTCGTGTGCCATTAGTATCCAACTTTATTAAAAAGCCTAACTTTCTTAATTGTTTTAATAAAGGAATCAAGTCCATATACAGCGTTGGTTCTCCACCACTTACCACGACAGCATCAATCATATTTTTTCTTTTTCTTAAAAATCCCAATACATCATCAAATGCAATTTGATTTTGTTGAGTATTCCAAATGTGTTGATTATGACAATAATGACAACGCATATTACACCCAGCCAAAAAAATCACCGTTGCAACCTTTCCAGGATAATCAATCAACGAAAATTTTTGCCATCCAGCAATTTTCATTTTCTTATCTCCTAAACTCTGGCAAGTAAGTGATATTTTTTTCTGTCTTGATATTCTTGTCGTTTACCAGCATGATAATTAGAAACCGGACGCAAAAAACCAACCACACGACTCCAAACTTCCGTTATTACACCACACTTTGGACATTGCCAATGCTCACCTGGCAAATATCCATGCGCAGGACAAATCGAAAAGGTAGGCGTTAACGAAAGATAAGGTAAACCATAATGCGTAAAAATTTTTTGCAATAAGGACTTAACCGCATCAACATCATCCAATTTTTCTCCTGTATACAAATGCAAAACCGTTCCTCCAGTATACAATTTTTGTAATTCATCTTGCAAATCCAACACCAACAATAAATCATCAGTATACCCAACAGGCAGTTGAGTACTATTTGTATAATACGGAACATCCGGTGTCCCTGCAGTAATTATTGTAGGATAAACCATTTTATCAAGTTGTGCCAAACGACTGGCAGTACTCTCAGCCGGAGTTGCTTCTAAGTTATACAAATACCCTGTTGCCGTTTGATATTCACTTAATTTATTGCGCAAAAATTGCATAACACGCAAAGCAAAAGTGCGTCCTTTTTTGGTTTCAATACCTACACCTTTTAAGTTTAACAAACATTCATGCATTCCAACAATACCAATTGTACTAAAATGATTACTCCAATATCCACCTGTACGTTCTTTAACTCCTCGCAAATAGTAAGCACAATACGGATACAAACCAAATTCCGTTTGTTGCTCAATTACCTGACGCTTAATTTCCAAACTTTGTTGTGCCAAATCTGTTAGCTTTGACAAACGATTAAAGAAGTCTGTTTCACTTTTTGCTTCATAACCTAAACGTGGCAAATTCAAAGTAACAATACCAATACTACCAGTTAAAGGGTTCGAACCGAATAATCCACCACCCCGTTTTTTTAATTCACGCAAATCCAAACGCAAGCGACAACACATCGAAGTTGCATCTTCGGGATTTAAATCAGAATTAACATAATTAGCAAAATACGGAATACCATATTTTGCCGACATATCAATAATTCCTGTCATAACAGGACTATTCCAGTCTGTTTCTTTTGTAATGTTAATAGTTGGTATTGGAAAAGAAAAAACACGTCCTTGACTATCGCCCTTCAACATTGCTCGACAAAAAGCCAAATCCAACCGTTCGATTTCTTCTTGGTAATCGCCATAAGTTGTTTCCTGGATTATACCACTAATTATAACTGGTACATCTCGCAATGATTCTGGACAACGAACATCCAACGTTAGATTAGAAAATGGACATTGAAATCCACTCCTGGTAGCAACATTAAGATTAAAAATAAAATCATAAAGCATCTGCTCTAATGCCACATCGTCCAATTTATCAGCACGGACAAAAGGAGCTAAATACGTATCAAATGAAGACCAGGCTTGCGCTCCTGCTGTTTCACCCTGAAAAGTAAAAGTTGCATTAACAATTTGATTAAGAGCACTTTGCAAAGTCTTGGCAGGCGCTGCTGATATTTTACCTGGAACACCTGTAAACCCCAAAAGTAAAAGCTGTCGTAAATCCCAACCAACACAATAAGCACCAAAAAAACCCAAATCGTGGATATGCATCTTCCCATTTTGGTGCGCATTCGCAATTTCAGGTGGATAAATTTTATTTAAGCAGTACTGTTTCGTAATTGATTCACGTAAATGCAAATTTAAGCCAGCAACAGAACGTTGCATATTCGCATTATTTTTCAATACAAAATCTTGACCAGCCAAATACTGCTCAAACAAATCATTTACCATTTGTAAACTATCCATCATTTTATCTTATTGAAAAGATAAATTTTTGGTTACGCATTCAGTGCTTGTTGCAGTGCTTTAGCTAATTGGTCTGGACAACTTGTACCACGCCCACGGCAATCAACACCCTCTAATTTTGCAATTAAATCTTGTGCCTTTTGTCCTTCTGCTAATGCAGCAATACCAATTGTATTTCCTGGACATCCACCCAAAAAACGCACATTGTGAACAACATCTTGTTCATCAAGTTCGAATGTAATCTGCATACTACAAACCCCTTTGGGCTGATAACTAAACTGTCGCATTTTCATGATCCTCCTGTTCTACTAAATGATTATAGACATATTCAAAGACTTCTGGTGCTTTATCTTTCCAACGTGCTGCTGCACGAATCGCATCAGCACGAGATGGAACACGTAATTTTAATTCCATCAAATTATGTGGTCCGGTATAATCTTTAATCATAAAAACTACCGTTTGTGTTCCATCGGAATTTTTATAGTAATCAATACGATACTCTTGACTACGTTTCATACGTAATTTGTTTTCATCAGTATATTTAATGATGCTTTCACGAATGGACGCAGGAATTTTTGTCCAAAAGTGAGCTAAACAATCACGGCCGTCTTTTGCTAATTGATACATTAAATCCCCAGAAACCGTTTTTGCCACAACAAATTTAACGTCTACAATTTTTGCCAACGCTTCACGATAATCCATATAAGACATTAAGTCTGGATTCGACATAATAATTTCTGATAAAGTATTTTCCGACAATGGAATTTCCATTTTTTCAAAAATAAACAGCAAAATAATTTTGCGTGTTATTTCGTCGGCAACAAAGTACGTACTACGATTATCTTTCACCAGTCAAATTATATAACAGTTCCTGGAACCTGGCAAGTTTCTCTTGTTCTTGTTTTACCAATTCAGCTGGTGCTTTTGCCATAAAACCAGGATTGCTTAACATACGTGATGCCCTTGCAATTTCAGCACGATAAAAAGCAGCTTGAACAGCCGTATCAACAGGCTTCTCAACCTTCTCTACCTTTGGCTTTGGTTTATCTTTACATTCTTCAATGAATTTATCACAGAAATCAGTCCAGAACCATTGTTGTAATTCATTCGTCGCAATACCGAATTCGTACTTTTCATAACGACGTGTAATCGTACGAATAATTTTATTCAAACTAGTCAACATCCAGTGCTTTTTACCTTTGACTTGAGTTGGAAATGATTCAAAAGCTAAATCTGTCTCGTGTCCTAATTCGTGCCAAATTTGTTCAGTAATATATGGAGCAATTGGGTTTAATAATTTCAAGAAACTTTCTAAAGCAGTAACTAATAACTCATTTTCTTTATGCATCAAAACAAATTTTGTTGCATTCCAGATTTTATTCATAAAATATCGAGCTTTAGTAATTTTCTCATCGCCATAGTTTGGATCACGATCCAAGCTTGAACCAAACAATAAGGAATAACGCAAAACATCACAACCATATTGTTCAATAATATCAATCGGATCAATTCCATTACCAAAAGATTTACTCATCTTGCGTCCCTGGCTATCACGTACTAAACCATGAAATAAAACCGTATGAAATGGTAATTGTTTTGTGTGATATAATCCAGAGAAAACCATACGAATAACCCAGAAGAAGATAATTTCATAAGCAGTAACGAGCACATCGGTAGGATAAAAATAATTAAAATCTTCTTGATTTTTATTTAAAGTAACAAATGGCCACAAAGCTGATGAGAACCAAGTATCCAAAACATCAGTTTCACCTTCGATTGGAATACGATGACCAGAAATTAATTGACGAGAAATACACCAATCCTTAATGTTGGTTAACCAATTCAAGTACATTTTTTGGAATTTTTTCGGAACAATATTTAAACCATTATTTAAAGCTTGAATCGCAGGTTGAGCAAGGTCATGCATTTTAACAAACCATTGTTTTGAAATTGCTGGTTCTGCTGTCTGATGGCAACGATAACATTGACCAACATTAGATATATGTTCTTTAGTTCCCAATAACAATCCTGCTGCTTCTAAGTCAGCAACAACAGCAGCACGTGCATCAGTAATTGTCATTCCGACATATTTACCAACATCACCACACATCAAGCCATTTTCATCAATAACTTTGATATATGATAATTTATGGCGTTCACCAACTTCATAATCATTATGGTCGTGTGCTGGAGTAATTTTCACTGCCCCAGTACCAAACTTCATATCAACGGATTCATCGGCAATGACTGGAATTTCGCGATTTGTTAATGGCAAAGGAACGGTTTTACCAATTAAATCTTGGTAACGCTTATCATTTGGATTAACAGCAACAGCAACATCGCCAAATAAAGTTTCAGGGCGAGTAGTTGCAACACGCAAAGGACCATATTGAATTGTCCAAATTTTACGTTTAACTTCACTATATTCAACTTCAATATCAGACAAAGCTGTATGGCAATACGGACACCAGTTAATCATACGCTCACCTTGATAAATATAACCGTCATTATACAAGCGATGGAACGCTTTATTAACTTCTTCTTTACAGTGGTCTTCCATCGTAAATGTAAAACGCGACCAGTCACAAGACAAACCTAAACGTTTAAATTGATTACAAATAATTCCTTGATAATGGTCATACCAATTTTGGATACGCTCCATAAATTGTTCACGGGTCAAATCTTGTTTGTTAATACCTTCTTTTTTTAACTCTTCAACAACTTTTGCTTCTGTTGCTATAGCAGCATGGTCAGCACCAGGCAACATCAAAGTTTCATAACCCTGCATACGTTTGAAACGAACTAATGCATCGATAATCGTCGAATTAAAAGCATGACCAATATGTAGTTTACTGGTAATATTCGGAGGAGGCATAATTACCGTAAAAGGTTTTTTATCACGGTTTACATTTGCACGAAAAGTATTATTATCAATCCATTTGGCATTGTAATAGGCTTCACACGCCTTAAAGTCAAAATTCTTATCCATTGTAAGCAGTTTACTACAAACCGTAAAGTTCTGCAACCTCTTGACGAGTTGCGAGAACCTCACGTGGCTTACCGTTACCAAAATCAGCGCCAACAAAACCAGCACGTTCTAATTGGTCCATAATACGTCCAGCTCGCCCAAAACCAACAGAGAATTTACGTTGAATTTCCGAAATTGACAACGTACCTTTTGTATTATTTTCACGCACAGCATAACGTAAAATTGTTACGAATTTAGGGTCTTGTTCACTAACACCACCACCATCATCATCAAAACTGGTCATACTACCATCAGGAATACCATTTAAAATCAAGTCTTCAATTTCACGATTATAATCTGGTGGATTCTTTTCACGAACATAATTAGTAACACGATGAATTTCATCATTAGTCATATAACAACCTTGAACACGCTCAATGCCTTTAGCCGTCATAAACAACATATCACCACGTCCCATTAAGGTTTCAGCACCAACCGTATCTAAAATCGTACGGCTATCAAAACCACTTAAAACACGGAATGCAATACGTGTACCAATGTTTGCCTTAATAACACCACCAATGACATCAACACTTGGCCTTTGCGTTGCCAAAATAATATGGATACCAGCTGCACGTGCTTTTTGTGCTAAGTTTTGAATACTATCTTCAACTTCCTTTTTGTTACGAGACATCAAGTCAGCCGTTTCATCAACGACCATAACAATGTACGGCATTGCAGGAATTTCGCCACTCTTATACCCTGGTAAAGAATGATATAATGCAATATTATTGACGTGCTGACCTTGTAATAACGCATAACGCTGATCCATTTCACGAATTAACCATTTAAAAGCATTGACGGCTTGAGTAGCATTTGAAATACATCTTTCTACCAACATATGTGGCAAACCATCATACATACCAAGTTCAACACCACCCTTCATATCAATTAACAAGAGTTTTAATTCTTCAGGGCTAGATTTAAAAATCAAACTTGTTAAAATAGTGTTAATACAAACTGATTTACCCGAACCGGTCGTACCAGCAACCAACAAGTGCGGCATCTCTGCCAAATCAGCAATCACTGGTTCATCATTGATATTTTTACCCACACAAATTGCTAACGGACTTTTGTGTGTCAAAAACTCTCGTGAACCTAATAAATCCTTAATTGAAACAGTACCAATTGTATGATTAGGAACTTCAATACCAATTGCATTTTTACCTTCAATTGGACTTTCCATACGTGTATTATTCGTCTTTAAAACGAAATTCATATCATCACGCAAATTTTCAACTTGCGAAACACGTGTTCCCATCTCGGGCACAATTTCAAAACGAGTAACAGCCGGAGCTACACTAAAATTATGAACACGAGCACGAACATTATATTGTTGGAAAAGCTGATTTAATTTGGCTTCTTTTTCACTTGCCTCCACATTGAATTCACTTAAATCCATACTTTGAGTATGAATCAAATCTAAAGTTGGTTTATAATAACGTTTATTCTTGAAAGTATCTTTTGGTGTTACTTCTGGTTTGTGCGATGGAATATCCAAAGTCAACTCGGTTTGACTACCAAGATTTTGAATAATTGACGTATTGCGACGACGACTAGTTGCCGAATTAGTTTGTGTTTCAGGATTCGTAAAGCCATTACTCATTGGTGCACTCGGTGGAGTCCAACTCATACCAGTATTTGCACCCTGCCATTGCATACCATTCGGCTGCCATGAATTAGGTTGTACAGTAGGCTGTACAGATGGTTGTGATGGCATAGCGCCTGGAAAAGGCATCACATTTGGCTGTGCGTTAGGTTGCATATATGGATATACTGGTGCCGTTGGTGTTGGCATTGTTGGCATAATTGGATTTGATAATGGTGTTGGTACTATAGGTGATTGTGGATTAGACCAAGCAGAACTATCAACACCCTGCCACGGAATAGCAATACCATTATTATAAATATTCAAACCCATTGGTACTGTTGCGGCAGCAACACCAGATGCTTGATTGATGCCTTCTGGTGTTGTAAGATTTTTTAAAGCTACAGGATTTTCTGCTTTTACTTTGGTTGTTTCTTTTTTTGGTAAGGCTCCTAAACCTAACAAACTTTTATTCGCATCAAACTCACGACGAGTTTCACGCATAATTTCTTTACTGCTTGCTTGTAATTTTTCATAAAGTTCAGCCGTTGTTAAAGCAAAATTATTAGTAGCTGTTTCTTCAGTACTGCGAGTCTCCAAGGAAATTAAATGACTTTCACGATGTTTTACAATAACACGATTTACTACCAGCACTAAACCGACTAAAAAGAAAACACTTAATAATAAATAAGTACCAACAATTCCGGAAACAACTAACAAAAGATAGGATGGTAAAGCAAAAAGCACACCACCTGGAGTTAAGCGTGTAAAGCAATAATCAAGGTAACTACTTAAATCGGCGCTCTCACCCCCACTGACAACTGCCTGAGTAAAACCAACGTGCATTGCCGTAAAAAAAGCAAACAGCATTGCCAAAGCACCCCATAAATATTGCTGGTCAATCCGAATGCGTTTTCCATTACGTAAACAAAAACCTAAAATCACAGTAACAACAAACAAACAAAATGTATAGATGCCTGTCATACCATACAAGAAATCAGTAACAAAACCACCCAAGCGAAATAACATTAACAAAGCAACAATACCAGAAGCCCAAATAATAACTTCACCCAAAGGAAAAGAGCGTTTTTCTTTCTGCAACTTAGTTCGATGGATAGTACCGTCCATTATCTTTAATTATAAACAAATTTTTGGTTTTCGTAAAATATTATTTACCAACTATAACCGTAATAAATTTATCACTAATTAAGTATTTTTGAATGACGCGGTTAACATCATCTACGGTAATTGAATCAATTATATGTAATTCTTCTTCAATTGTCATCACGCGATTATAAACTGACACAACTTCCACCATACGGTCATTAACTTTATTCGTCACTTCACTGCCAAAAAGACATCCCATATGCCATTGATTACGATATTTAACCAATTCTTCTTCCGTAATGCCATCATGCAATAATGCTTGTATTTCTTGATTAACAACATCAATAACCTTTTGCGTATTTTGTGGAGTGCAAGAAAAGACTACGCGCAAATTACCACCTATATCACTGAATTCCACTTCCGCATGGATTGAATATACAAGCCCTAACTTTTCACGCACATTCACAAACAAACGACTACTCATATCGCCACCAAACAATAAACTAAACAGACACAAAGCATAGCGGTCTTGATGATATTGATTACAAACCGGCAAGACCAAAGCAACGTGTTGTTGTTCTGTATCTTTCTTGACGCGTAAACAACTTGAGGCAGGTTTTATTGCGGGAATGTTTTCGCGTTGTTTGGGTGCAAGTGGAACTTCATAAATAGGCATTCTTGAGACAAAATATTTCTTTACTAACTCTTGAGCTCGATCCACCGTAATATCACCAGCAAATGCAATAATTGTATTTTCGGATTGATAATGTTTTTTGATGTAATTATAAATATCTTGCGGTTGATATATTTTTATCGCTTCTGCATAACCAGCAACGGGATGCTCATACTTAGTTCCTTGATAGAAAACTTGGTTCAGGCGGTCATACATGACCGAAGTTGGATTGTCTTCGTGCATTGCTATTTCTTGCACTATAACATCACCTTCCTTATCAAAATCTTCTTCTGTGAATTTAGTATTGAAGTACATATCCGAAAACAAATCAACGCAATCTTCCACATTCTTGGCGATTGCTTTGGCGTGATAACATGTTGCACGTTCACTAGTCCACGCGTTATAAGCCACTCCTAAACGCGAAAATTCATCAATAATTTGTTGGCCAGTACGAGTTACTGTTCCCTTAAATAACATATGTTCACAAAAATGTGATAGGCCTTGTTCACTCTTGGTTTCGTCCCCACTACCCGCCATCACCATCATACTGAAAGCAACACTCTTAAAATCTTTCATCGGTGTAACAATCAAGCGTAAGCCGCTACTATAAGTAAATAATTTTGTTTCCATACCGATATGATAACCAAAATCATAAAATTATGCAAATCATAATATGATAAAATAAGATGCAAAATAAAAAAATTGTAATCTCTAACGCAATTATCTGTTGTATTTTATGCGTCCTTGGCTTCTTTGTAAGTACTATCAACGTAAGCAACACATACCTTAGCGTAAGCGCACCATTAACAAATGGCGACCGTAAGCATTCACAAATTGGTCTAATGTTTATCATTGACGAGCCAGAACTAGCGAATAATTTAACAAACATTTTAGACACATTAAATAAAGCCGAAGCAACAGCAACTTTCTTTTTTACAGGAACAGCAGCAATCAACAATTTAGAATTACTCCAAACCATTGCAGAAAAACACGAAGTTGGTAATTATGGTTTTTCCAACACATCACTTAACATTGCCGATAAAAACTTAATTTACGAAGAGATTCGTTTAGGTGATGCGCTTATTAAATCATTAGTAAATATTCAAATGCGAACATTTACTCCACCCAAAAACGAATTTAATAAACATACTGTCGCAATGGCAAGTAATCTTGGTTATACCACTGTTTTACCAAGCAATCGAGAGACGGTTATTGATTGGCACAGAGCCGACAGCAATTTAGTTTTATCTTATGCTACTTACAACATACAAAATGGCGACATTATAGCCCTAAAGCCAACTGTCGCCACAATGCAAAGTTTTGCACAAATAATTGCTCACTATACAACTAACGGCTGGAAAATTACTTCGCTGTCTCGTCTTTTGCAGCTGTAGGTGGAACAATACGTTGTAAATCAACACGACCTTTTTCATCAATTTTGATAACTTTGACTTTAATTTTATCGCCAACTTTAACAACGTCTTCTACTTTATTAACACGTTCTTTTGCAAGTTTAGAAATGTGAACCATTCCTTCCAAAGTTTCGGTTATTTTAACAAAGCAACCAAAGTCCAAAATACGTACAACAGAACCTTCAAACACTTGACCTACTTCAGGTTCTAATACGATGTCAGCAATAATAGCCTTAGCTTTTTCAACCATTACAGAATCTGAACCACCAATAAAGATATTTCCATCATCTTCAATATCAATCTTAACCCCAGTTTGTTCAATGATTTTGTTAATCATCTTTCCACCACTGCCGATAACGTCCTTAATTTTTTCTGGATTGATTTTGAAAGTAATTACTTTAGGTGCATATTTAGAAATTTCTTTTGCTGGTGCTTTAATCTCACCATTCATAATTTTTAAGATTTTCAAGCGTCCTTCACGTGCTTGCGCTAAAGCAGTTGTAATGATTTCTTTATCAATACCAGCAATCTTAATATCCATTTGAATTGCCGTAATACCTTTTTCAGTTCCCGCAACTTTGAAGTCCATATCTCCGTAGAAATCTTCAACACCTTGAATATCAGTTAAAACTGCTACTTTACGGCTATTTTTATCTTTAATTAAACCCATTGCAATACCAGCAACTGCAGCTTTAATTGGAACACCTGCATTCATCAACGACATTGAACTACCACAAACAGAAGCCATTGAAGAACTACCATTACTTGATAAAACTTCACTAACCGTACGGATTGCGTAAGGAAATTCTTCCTCGCTTGGCAAAACAGGAATTAAAGCACGTTCAGCCAAAGCACCGTGTCCAATTTCACGACGACCAGGTGCACGTAATTGACGTGCCTCTCCAGTAGCATAAGGTGGCATATTGTATTGATGCATATAACGTTTTGCTTCTTCGTCATCAATACCATCTAATTTTTGCGCATCACTCAACATACCCAAAGTACAAACGTTCAAGACTTGTGTATTACCACGAGTAAATACAGCTGAACCGTGAGTACGTGGCAATAAACCTGTTGTTACCCAAATTGGACGAATATCCTTTGTGCCACGTCCATCAGGACGAATTCCTTGATTCAAGATTTTTTCACGAACAACTTCTTTCTTGATTTTGTTCATTACTTGAATAATATCAGATTTGCTTTCATCCCAAATGTCAGCGAACTGATCAGCAACAATTGTTTCTACTTTATCTTCTTCAACACGACGTTTAATGGTGTCTGTTTCTTTTAAAGCTGTTTCAATGAAACTTGTTGCAAAAGAACGAACTTGTTCTTCTAATTTACTGTCAATTGTATGCAACGCAACTTTGCGTTTTTCTTTGCCA
>JAZSAE010000044.1:0-3563 GCA_045601705.1 Clostridia bacterium
AGGAATTTCCACCTTGTTGCCCACTTGATAACCATTCACGTAATTTATCTTCAACACAAATTTAATTATATGTGTTTGACGGAATTCCGTCAAACATTATAATTGAATCATTATGATTTATTTAGATAATGCAGCCACCACCAAAATTCAATCGAGCGTATGGCAAACAATGCAAGATATCGAACAGACAACATTTTACAATGCTAACACCTTATACAAAGGTGGTGTCCAAGCATCACAGATTATTACACAAGCACGCACTATTTTAATGAATAAATTACACACCCAAACAGGACAACTTATTTTTACCAATACAGCCACACAAGCTAATCATTTAATTATGGACCATTGTATTCGCCGTCCACAACAACATCTAATTATCACAGCCGGTGACCACAACTCAATTTATTTAGCAGCAAAAGCACGCAGCAATCAAGGTTACACCGTTGACACACTTCCACTACTTCGTGATGGAACAATTGACATAAGTGCAATCGACAAATTAGTTACCGAACAAACCAGTCTTGTTATGTTTAGTTTAGTCAATAGCGACATTGGTACCTACCAAGATGCAGCAACACTTGTTGCTGCAATTCGTGCACGCAATCCCAAAGTTCATATCCACGCCGACGCAGCGCAAGCCTTTGCGAAATTTGATTTTGATGTAACACAATTAGATTTAGATAGTGTTACCATTTGTGGACATAAAATTCACGGGCCAAAAGGTGTTGGGGCACTCTGGGTTCGTGCTGGTGTCAATATTGAAGCACCACACGGCACACTCAGTCAAAGCGCCATTATGGGACTAGCCACAGCAGCACAAAATTTCCATTGTCCTCACGTCGAGAAAATTCATCAATATTTAGTTGAACACCTACCGACAAATTGCCGAGTTAACGGCATCAATAATAACCCTTATATTACTAACATCCTTTTACCAAACATCTTTGGTGAAACAGTCTTAAACGCCTTGTCTGCTCAAGGAATCTATGTTGGACTTGGTTCGGCTTGTGCATCACACGCCAAAGGTAATCGCACGTTAGAAGCTATGAAACTAACACCACAACAACAAAAACAAGTATTGCGCATCAGTCTTGGTATGGATAATACTCTGGAAGATATTAAAACCTTTTTAACTGCCTTAGAAAAAATATTAGAAGCGATAAGCACTCACAATATTTTTTAATAAAAAAGCAATTGTCAATGGTCCAATTCCCCCAGGTACAGGTGTAATTGCCGCCGCTTTTGGTGCAACGTTCACAAAGTCAACATCACCAACCAATCGTCCATCTGCTAAACGATTAATACCAACATCAATCACAATTACACCATCTTTTACCATTTCAGCAGTCAACAAATTTGGACAGCCCGCAGCTACCACAATAATATCAGCCATCTTGGTAAATTGACTGATGTTTTTCGTTAAGCGATGACACACAGTCACGGTCGCATTTTCATTCGTCAATAATAACGCTGTTGGTCGTCCCACAATTTGACTACGCCCAATCACAACCACATTTTTACCACTCACATCAGGACATACACTATGAATCGCGTGCAACACACCTTGTGCCGTACAAGCCACCAAACCACGACCACCACTGGCTAACAAACCCATATTTGTGACGGTTAAACCATCCACATCCTTACGTGGATCAATTAAATTAATAACTTCACTTAAACGATTACCAACAACTTCATAAGGAACAGGCAATTGTAACAAGATACCATTCACACTTTGGTCAGCTGATAATTTACGTACCAAATCTGTTAACTCTTCATACCGACAAGTCGCCGACAAAGTATGTAATTCAAAAACTATCCCAGCTTGTTCACAAGCACGTTGTTTATTCCGTACATAAATTTGGCTCGCTGGATCATTACCGACCAAGATGGCAGCAAAACGTACCACACCACCCTGTGCTTGAATTTTCTGCACTGACGTAGCCACTTCTGCACGCACTGCTGCTGCTAATGCTTTTCCATCAATAATTTGAGCCATATCTTATTATACCCACAGCACGAACGCTTTTACAACTAATTGTTGCCAAAATCATTCTCTTTGTATATAATAGATTATTAAGGTCTGGCACGGTTGCTAAGTGGTAAAGCAATGGTCTGCAAAACCGTTATGCGTCAGTTCGATTCTGACCCGTGCCTCCATTTAATCTTCATCATCCAAGTGGTCAATGTTATCACAATCATAAAGGTGTAAATCAAAACCTAACTTTTGGTAAGTGTTGGCAGTTCCACCCAGCATAATTTGTTGTGTCCCGTATTTACGACGAATTTTATCAAAAGCATTATCCAATGCTTGGTTTTTGATTTCATCGTTTCCATCATCTAATAAGTTAGTTTGCAAATCACTGCCCGTAGTCAAATTTCCGACGGCAACTCTTAAAGCACGAATCGGACGAAATGGTTTTTGCACCCAAATTTGCTCAAAGATTTTCATTGCTGTCCGACGAATTGTCAAAACTGTGTGCGTTGCATAAGGTAAACTTGTCTGCGCACCACACCATTGCAGTTCAGGATTCTTAATAGACAAATGAATAGTGAAGCCTTGTAACTTTTGCTCACGTAAACGATAAGCAATTTTTTCACTCAACAAATAAATTACCGATTCTACTTCTTGTCGACTAGTTAAGTCAAACGGTAGAGTCGTTCCATTTCCTACACTTCGTGGTACTTCGTGAAAAAAATAATCATTCACATCACTGTAATCTTCACCACGTGCCGCAGCGATTAACTTTTCGGCATTGATGCCAATAAAACTTTTTAAGATATTAACATCATAATTTGCTAAATCGCCAATTGTTTTTACATTTAATTTTTGCAGTACATTTAGTGTCTTTTTCCCCACGAATAATAAATTACTTAAAGATAATGGGTATATTAAACTTTGATAATTTGTTAAGTTAATTTCCACCACAGCATCTGGTTCGGCCAAATCACTACCCAATTTGGCATAAGTTTTATTAAACGAAACACCAACGGAAATGGTCAAACCTAATTCATCTTTCACAGCACAGCGAATTTGATGAGCAATTTCTATTCCATTTCCAAATAACTTCTGACTATGCGTTACATCAAGCCAACATTCATCAATACCAAAACTTTCTACTTGATTAGTAAAACGATAATAAATATTTTGTACTTTTTTACTGTACATTTCATATGCTTCGTAATCAGTTGGAACAATTTCAATTTCAGGACAAAGTTGTTTTGCTTCCCAAATCGGCATTCCAGTTTTTACACCCATCCGTTTTGCATTTTCACTTTTTGCCAAAACAATTCCCTTCCGTAAAGATGGATTACCACAAACAGCAATAAACTTTCCACGTAATTCAGGACGACACATCATCGCAACTGAAGCAAAAAAATTATTCAAATCGCAATGCAAAATAACACGTGCAACATTTCCTTTGGATTTAGAATTAAACATACGTCTCCAACTAAATCCCATAATACCATTATTATCGTGAAATGAAAAACCAATAACCTCAAGGAGCAAAAACTTGACATTGGCATACAATAGTTATATAATCTATGCTTGTGTGTCG
>JAZSAE010000045.1:0-2312 GCA_045601705.1 Clostridia bacterium
CGCCTTTACGAACAATTGGTTTTTGGTTTATGCAGGCTTCTTCATTATAACGTGTAAATTTAGTTAATTTGTAATAATCACGTTCATGATTATCATCACGTTCAATTACAATTTGATCCGCCGTTACAGAAACAACAGTACCATCTGCTTTAGCAGTAACCATAACATTGCTATCTAATGCGGCACGATATTCTAAACCTGTTGCAACCAACGGAGCTTCGGTACGAATCAACGAAACAGCCTGACGTTGCATGTTAGAACCTAACAAAGCACGACCAGTATCATCATTATTTAAGAACGGAATTAAAGCGGTTGCTAACGAGATAAATTGACGTGGACTAGCATCGACATATTAAACACTATCACGAGGCATATCCAAGATACCAGCACGATGACGGCAAGTGACATGATCATGAGACAAACGACCATCTTCAGTCAATGGTTCGGTACCTTGTGCGACATAGAATGCATCTTCTTCATCAGCTGTTAAGTAATCAACAATATCAGTTACTTTACCAGTCGCTTTATCAACACGACGTAATGGCGCAGTAATAAAACCATATTCGTTAATACGAGCATACATTGCCAAACTATTAACCAAACCAATTGATTGACCTTCAGGAGTTTCAACCGCGCAAAGACGACTGTTATGAGTATAGTGTAAGTCACGAACTTCACTGGTAGCACGTTCTTTAACAATACCACCTGGACCAACTGCAGTAATTTTACGTTTTTGAGTAATTTCTGTTAATGGGTTATTTGTATCCATTACGTGTGACAATTGAGAAACAGCACAGAAATCACGTAATGAACGTGTAATTGCTTTAGCATTGATAATATTCAATGGGTTAATTGCCTTACTGTTAATTTCCATAGTCTGCATTGTTTCACGCATATTGTTACGCAATTTCAACATACCATCTTTGAAGTGACGAGCCATCAAATCACCAACGGTATTCAAACGACGGTTACCTAGGTGGTCAATGTTATCTTCGTAACCTACTCCGTCACACATATTTAATAAATAAGATACAGAGGCAATGATATCATCACGGTGTAAGTGACGCATTACCAAATCTTTTGCATTTTCTTTAACGGCTTTAATCTTATCTGCTTTAGTAGTTTTACCTTCCAATACCTTTAACAAGGTTGGATAGTGAACCAATTCTTTAATACCAGTATCAAATTCAGTACAATCTAAATAAGCATTAACATTAACACGATTGTTACCAATAACTTGAACAGCATCACCTAATTCATTCTTAATAGTAACCACGTTAATACCAGCATTTTGAATTTTATCTGCCATTTGTTTATCAATTTCGGTATCATGAGGAACAACAACTTTACCGTTAATTTTAATATCTTCAGCAGCTATGTGTTTTAAAATACGAGTACTTATACATAATTTTTTATTGAATTTATAACGTCCGACAACAGCTAAATCATAGTTCGGGAAGGTAAAGAACATATTGTTCAAACCTGATTCCATAACATCAGCGTTTGGCAATTCAGATGGACGCATTTTACGTGATAATTCAAGTAATGCTTTTTCTTTTGAAACTTCTTCACCTGCGTCCAATGATTTTTCAATTGTAGCTTTCAAGACTGGATGATGCGCAAACATTTCAAGCAATTCTTTATCATTACCAATATTCAAAGCACGCAAGAATGTAATCAAATTAACTTTGTTTGCCTTGTTAGGACTTACCGTAATAACGTTATTAACGTCCTTAGTCATTTCGATGTACGCACCATGAGTTGGACTCATTGTACATTCAACGATAGTCTTACCAGTTTTACTATCTTTTGATTGATTGAAATATACACTAGGACTTTTAATAATTTGGTTAACAATAACACGTGCAACACCATTAACGATGAAATAACCACTATCAGTCATTTGAGGAACATCACCTAAGAAAACATCTTGTTCGATAACTTCGTTAGTTTTGTGTCCTTCAGCGTCTTCTTTAAAAACCACACGCACTTTTACACGTAATGGTTTGACATACATTTGCCCACGACGCAAGCATTCGCTTTCGCTATACTTAGCATCTTCACCAATGTAATAATCCAAGAAGTACACTTCACACTTTCCTGAATAGTCAGTAATAGGATTAAATTCATCCAATACTTCGCGAATCCCTTTTTCCAAGAAACGCTTAAAACTTTCCTTTTGGATGTCCAAAAGGTATGGGACAGTCAACAACTCTGGAACCTTACGGAATGTCATACGCTCCGTTTTTCCATAGGTGTCCTTAAAAAGTCCCGTCTTTTTAAGATTAACAGCCATTTTTACCTTCCTTAAA
>JAZSAE010000046.1:0-5162 GCA_045601705.1 Clostridia bacterium
GGCGTGTTCCAATAATTGCGACAATTGCCACAATGAAGAATGTTAAAATTTGCCAAACTAATTCAACCTCACAAGCTGCCAAAATTAAAGCAATAATTGCAGCCAACGAAAAGCAACAAGAGAAAAAATCTACCGTGAAAAATTCTAATAATAATGTCGCAGCAATTACGACTGACCAAATAATAATCATTGTTGTTGTCATCTTTATATTGTATCAAAACTTATTTTCTTTTGTCCACTTTTTTTTGCAAAGCGCTGATACGCTCACGGTACTGAATCGCTAATTCAAAGTTTAGATTCTGACTGGCAGCATTCATCAATTCCGTCAACTGTTCAATTGTCAACTCATCTTGAACAGCCGAATTTTCGCCCTGCTCTTTTTGTGTAATATACAAAGAATTTTTAATTGAACTGTAAACCGTACGTGGCACAATCTGATGTTTTTCGTTATATTCCATTTGAATCTGACGACGGCGTGAAGTTTCATCCATTGCAGCTTGCATACTTGGTGTAATTTTATTGGCATACAAAATCACACGAGCGTTTGCGTTACGAGCAGCACGTCCAATCGTTTGAATTAAGGCACGTGTCGAACGGAATAAACCTTCCTTATCAGCATCCAAAATTGCCACCAATTCAACTTCCGGCAAATCCAAACCTTCACGCAACAAGTTAATCCCAACAATGACATCAAACTTATCTTGACGGAAAGCAGTTAAAATTTCGGTACGTTCCAACGTATCAATTTCGCTATGCAAGTAGCGAACACGAACTTGGTTTTCGGTCAAGAAAGCTGTCAAATCTTCTGCCATTTTCTTGGTTAAAGTTGTCACCAGAATTTTACCTTTACGTGCCGCAACTGTACGAATTTCGTTCAAAACGTCACTGACCTGATGGTCCTTTTCACGAACAATCACTTCGGGGTCTAATAACCCTGTCGGACGAATAATTTGTTCCACAATATGTTCCCCAGCCAAATCAAGTTCATAACTTTCTGGTGTTGCCGATACATAGATGCACTGCCCCAAACGTTGGTTAAATTCTTGAAAATTCAAAGGACGGTTATCATAAGCTGACGGTAAACGGAAACCAAAGTCAACCAAGACTTTTTTACGAGCCCGGTCGCCATTATACATCCCACGAATTTGTGGTACAGTAATATGCGATTCATCGATAAAGACTAAATAATCATCTGGAAAATATGACATCAAAGTATACGGCGGCTCGCCTGGTTGACGACCATCAAAATACCGTGAATAGTTTTCAATACCTTTGACAAAGCCCAATTCAGCCAACATTTCTAAATCATAATTGGTTCGTTGTGTAATGCGATGACTTTCTACCACCATATTATTATCATCAAAGAATTTTTTTTGAATTGCTAAATCGGCACGAATTTTTTCAATCGCTTCGTGTAATTTTTCTGAACCAACGGCAAAGTGCGACGCCGGGAAAATCGCAATATGTGCTAACGACGATAATTTATGACCAGTCAAAGCATCAATTTCCAAAATTTTTTCAATTTCATCACCCCAGAACTGAACACGGATAGCAACATTAGACGCATAAGACGGAATAATATCAACAACATCACCGTGCGCACGAAAACTACCACGCACAAAATCAACATCAGCACGTTTGTATTGATTGTCAACCAAACGTTTGACCAAATCACGACGATTTAATTCCATACCAGGTCGTAACGAAATTCCCATCTTGAAATATTCTTGTGGTTCACCTAAACCATAAATACAGGACACCGATGCCACAACAATCGTGTCATTCCGTTCACACAATGACGAAGTTGCAGCGTGACGCAATTTATCAATTTCATCATTGATTGCCATATCTTTTTCGATGTATGTATCAGTTGCTGGCAAATAAGCCTCTGGTTGATAATAATCGTAATAACTTACAAAATATTCAACACGGTTTTCTGGAAAAAACCCACGAAACTCATTACAAAGTTGTGCTGCCAAAGTTTTGTTATGCGCAATTACCAAAGTTGGCTTGTTTGCGTTCTGAATGACATTGGCCATCGTAAAAGTTTTACCACTACCTGTTACGCCCAATAAAACTTGATGGCGAACACCATCTTGCACGCCTTTTGTCAATTTGGCAATTGCATTTGGTTGATCGCCCATCGGTTGATATTGGGAAACTAATTTGAAATCCATATTTTAATTATCCGGCAATCTGCTTTAAGAGTATACCTAAGATAAACGCAACAACAGCACCACCAACAGTTAAAGCCAATTTCCACATAATTGATTTCATCATCTGTTTTTTTTGTGATTGTCGTTCACGATCGAACGCTGCCCCACGCATTGTCAACGAAACTAAGAAATATAGTTTTCCATCTTTATCTTTTTTTTCGCATTCAATGTAATCATCTAATGCCAAGTTACTCATAACGACGTCTAACTGTTTTGCTGTGATTTCATATTTTGGCATTAAGGCTGCCAATAATTCTTTGGGGGTGAAAATACCTTTATTTTCACCCTTGCATTTTTCAAAGATATATGACATTACACAACTTTCAGTCTTATTTAACATCGTCTTTCTTTTCCTCTTCTGATTTTAGTGCTTTTGCTTTCTTTTTGTTTTTTGGAGTACGAGGTACATCAATGAAACGTGTTGCACGCGCAGTCTTAATGAAGTAATAAACAACACCAGCTAATAAACCAAGTGACAAGACGATTAAGATAACACCCCAAACGTTATTCAAATTATGATTACGGTTAGTTGCATCAACGTCAATTGTAAATTCGATAGAGGTTGAAACGCTTGTTGCAGTGTATTTATTAGGCATTGAAATGTTAACTTTATAAGTACCACTACCACGATTCAAATCGAATTTGTACATAAATTTACCATCTTCGGTAATTTTCATTGCTTGAGTTGCATCTTCTTCATCAGTCCAATCACTGTTATCGATGAATGAACCACCTTCAAAAGTTACAGTTACATTAACATTTTGCCAGTAGTATGCTTCTTCCAATTTTGTTGGATCAATACCATCATTACCGTTATCTGGATTTGGACCTTGAGCAATTAAATCTTCCATATCAGCATTACCGGTAAAATAAACTTTTGACATATCGATTGTTACATAACGATGTCCGTCGATTTCTTCAATTACAACATCTTTTGAACTATCGTTGGTAATTTCTTGTTCTTTACCATCATCATTTTTATAGGTTAAGAAACCTTTTTCCCAAGCTAATGTACCAGTTTGTAAGTTACCAAATGTAACATTGAAAGTTAAACTTGAATCAACTGTTTTGTAAGTTACGGTATAAACACCTGCTGCACCACTTGGACTTGTTGTAGATTCCAAATAATTTTGTGCATTGTAGTTTGTTTTGCAATCTTTACTGAATTTACCCTCTGGACGGAAAACGAAATAACCATCAAATTGTTCAATAACACTTGCTTTATTTGAACTACCACCAGCATTCTTTTTCTTGTTAGAAACTAAATAATTGCTGCTACCACTCTTTTGAACGGTAATTTCAACTTCATCAGAACTTACATTATCAGCAATTACGTTTGGCATTGGAATTGCGATTGCAGGATACATATAACCAGTAGGTTCAGTTTGTCCAGCTTCGTAAATTGGTTCTAAATATTTAAACAATGAAGCGCTGTCAACAACAAAGTCAGTTGATGCACCATAGTTTGACATAGTGAATTCGTTTAAAGTAATTGCGTACGCAGGTTTTTTATCTGTACCTGTTTCATTTGAACCAAGAATATATTTATCACCGTTAGCGTCAACTGTACCTGATGCATTTTGTTCAGCTTTCCATAATACATCGATGTCATCATAATCTTCGCCCATACGGATATCTGCTACTTTATTGGTGCTTGCAGAAACTTTAATTGTGTGAGTTGTTTTTGCGATTTCGTCAGTTTCGTTACCAGTTAAATAGAATTTATAAACGAAAGTATAAATACCTTCTTCATTAGGAACGAATTTATTACCATAAATACAGTTAGCATCATTAACGCCTAAAACTGTAACTGTATAGTTACCAACAACAGTATTAGTAACACCATTTTCATCGTAAGTGTAAATTTTACGGTTTTTCGCAAAGTATTTTGGAGTACCATCTTCATTACGAATGATTTTGTTATTCAAAATTGCACTTTCACCAAGTGTAATAGTTTCATCAATTTTATATTCGCTTTCATCTGCACTTGCATCATCAACAATCAATCCACCACGAGCGTGAACAGTAATATCTTGAACAGATGTTGAGATTTGGTTACTTGCGTGATTTTTTGCAGTTACAACTAAACGATATGTACCACCGACACTTGGAGTGAAATACAAATCACTCATTGCGTAACTTGCACGGTTAAAAGCAACTGAACTAATAATTTTGTCGTCGCTATTTTTAATTTCAACAGGAACTAAAACATTATTTGCTTTTACTAAATAAGCAGCGACACTCATTTGTCCATCAATTGCGCTACCCCAGTTTGCAGCAATATTTTGAATTTTTACTGGTTGTCCAGCAATAAATTTATTAACACTTTCATCTTCTGAAATTGTTGTGTTAATCGTTGCTGTTGCTGCACTGTCTGCTTTGTGGAAAGCAAATTCAGCACGTTTCCAAGCATAACCATATTGAGCCATTTCTGCTTTATTATAGTAAGTACCTATTAACAAGTTAGTTTTGAACAATGCTTCACTTGTTGCCATATCAGGAGTAGAAACTTTCATTTCAGATTTCAAGTTGGTTTGCATTGCATTGAAGTTACGAGCTACAGTATAAATATAGAAGTTATCATATTGATCAATAATATCATTGAAAACTAATTTTGTTTCGCTGTTTGCTTCTTTATCACTGTCGTAAGCATATAAGTTATCTAAATCAACAATAACACGTGTTGCACTTGTTGTTGCATCTAATTTTGATAAAACTTTACGGCCAGTACCAAAACCAACTAAATAGTAATCAACTTGAATATTTTCGGTTGTTGTGTGAGCATCGGTAAAGACAGGTTTTTTGAATTCGAAAGTGTTACCTTCCCACAAATAAACATCACTCACTTGGAAAGTTTTGTTTTCGTCAACAATAGGTGAATTACCATCATCAACTTCACATTCATATTGGTCATCAAGATAGAAATACAAGTATTTTGTTTTAGTA
>JAZSAE010000047.1:0-13662 GCA_045601705.1 Clostridia bacterium
GCTTGATGTTTAAGTTTTTTATGGTGTATTTTACTGTTTGTAAATTGAAAATAATTATTAAAAGCTAATAATGTTACAAGTGTTGAAACTACTTCAAAATAGAATATTGTAAATGTTGATTGTCCTACTAGATGAAGACAAAAGCAAATAATACTATAAATAAAAGCAAGTAATAAATATGAAGGGATTAAGAAGTTTGTGTTTGGTTTTGCTCTAAATGCACTGATAAAGATGTGATAGTTAATGATAAAATTTATTGTAGTGATGGTAAATGAGATGATGGAAAATTGAACATAGTGTTTACTGTGTAAAGATAGCATTGATAGTATTAGTTGAGAAACACACAAAAAAGCAGAAACTATAAGTAATACAAACTTTGTTTTAGATTGATTTTGTTTGATTTTTTCTTGATTGTTTATATGCATAATTTGTTATAATACGATATTTGTTTGGTGTAAAGTTTTTCGATAAAACTACCTTGTAATATTGACAAATTCAGCCTTTTTTGATAATATTATAACTAATATTTTGGGACAAAATAAATTAAAATAATAAGGGGAAAAAATGGGAAATTTATTTTCAAATTGGACATGGTTTAATGAAGATGGTACACCTGGCGCTTATATGTGGGCAGTATGTACAATCGTTGCAGTTATTGTTTTTGCAACAATTATCTTTATGATTTATCGTTTGTATGGTCGTAATGGTAAAAAAGTAACAACAAATTCTGTTACACCAACTTATAACGCAAGCAATGTTCAAGTTGTTCAGTCACCGTATGAAAAACGTGATGATAATCAGTTGGAATTTTATGACCCTGAAAAAGCTCGTGCAGAAGCTTTGAAAATTGAAAAGGCTGAGGCTGAAAGAAAACGTGAAGAAGAAGCACGTTTAGAATCTATGATGAAAGAAGAAGAACGCAAACGTAAAGAGTTAGAAGCAAAAGAACGCGCGTTCGAAGAAAAGCGTCAACGTGAAGAAGAAGCACGACTTGAACGTGAACGTCAAGCCGAAGAAAGAATTGCAGAAAAAGAACGTCGTGCCGAAGAACGTATGGCAGAAAAAGAACGTATTCGTGCAGAAAAAGAAGCTGCTAAAAATGCAAAAAACAATAAAAATGTTGATAACTTCTTTGCTGATGAAAATGACGCTGACGCATTTAGCTTCGGCGACGATAGTTTTGGTGGGCAAGATGATGTAGTTGATTTTTGGAATCAATCTCAAACACCAAATCAAAACCAACAAAGTGAACCGATTATTACTCCAATGCCTGTTATGCCAGAATCAACTCAAGCAATTGACCCTCGTATGGAAAAATTGATGGCTGAATTGGAAAATCAAAAACAAGCTGAACAAGAACGTTTTGCTGGTTTGATGGCTGAACTTGAAAAACAAAAACAAGAAACAGCTCGTTTGCAAGGTGAATTGCAAGATAAAAAAAAGAATGAAGATTTAATCAGTCAAGCCAAGAAAGAAATGGAACAAATGATTAAAGATAGCCAAGCAAAAATGAAAGACTTGGAAACTACTGAAAAAAACAATAAAGATGATAAAGACTTATTGCAAGAAATTAAAAATGTATTAGCAGCTGAACGTGAAGCACAAGAATTACGTTTGCGTGAGCAAGAAAACAGTTTGGCAGCTGTTTTAAATGCAATGGAAAATGAACGTCGTGTTAAAGAAGAAAATGCTTATAACGCACAACAAGAAGCAAAAAAAGAAAACGAATTTGTAAAGATGCAAAATCAGTACCAAGATGCCATTATGCAAATGCAAACTAAATTCCAAGAAATGTTAAACGAATCGAATGCACAAAAAGCAAATCGTTACAATGTAAATGATACTGAATCACAAAGCGTTTACCAAATGCAATTGGAACGTGAACGTGCAGAAACAGCATCTTTAATTGAACAAATGCAACACGAAGTTGATCGTATGAATGCAGAGCGTGAAGCAGAACGTCGTGAATATGAAAAGAAGCAGAAAGCATTAGATGTAACATTAGCTGAAGCATTACAAACTCAACGTAACGAATTTGAACAAGCGCAACAACGTGTAGCAGAAGCAAATGCTGCAAATGTTGAAAAAATCTTACAAGATATTGAAAGACAACGTGCACAAGAACAAGAAATGTTTAACAATATTTTGAATGAATTAGTAGCTGAACGTGAAGATAATAACCAAGCAAAGGCTGCTTTGGAACAAATGGTACGTGAAAGTGAAGCACGTATTCAACATTTGGAAAATCAAGCATTGCCTCGTGGTTTAGATGAAGAATCGATTGCTTCTTTAAAGGAAGTATTGGCAGCAGAACGTGAAGAACAATTAAAACGTATGGAAGAGTACAAAAATGAAATTGCAATTTTACGTGATACAATTGCGGCTGAACGTGAACAAAAACAAAACAATGAAGATGATGATGCGGCTAATCAAGTTGTTTATTCAGCGCGTGATAATGAAGTTGATGCTGAAATGAAAGCACGTATGGATGCAATGCAAGATGAAATTCAATACTTAAACAAGTTACGTGAAGCTGAACGTGTTGAATCTGAAAAACGTCATGCTGAATTATTAGAAACTTTAAATCGTTCGATTGCTACTGGTGAAAATGCTAAAAATCCAGAAACACAACAAATTGAACGTGAAAGTGTCGAACGTGTGTTAACAGCTGAACGTGATCGCTTAGATGATATTATGGCTGAATTGGCAGAAAGCCGTGAAGATACCAAAAGAGCACAAGCTGCAATGCAACAACTAATTCAAGAAAGTTCTGATTTAATCAATCAATTAAATAACAAAAAAGAAAATCGTGGTATTGATGAAGAAACAATGGCTGCACTAAAAGAGTTGTTAGCTCACGAACGTGATATGCAAGAAAAACGTTTAGTTGAACACGAAGATCGTTTAAATATGGCTGTTTCGGCAATTGAAGAACAAAACCAAACTGAAGAACAAAACAAAAACGCAGTTGCTGCTTACGAACAAATAATTGCTGAAATGCGTGAACAATATGAAAACGAATTAAATGCTTTACGTGAAACGATTGCAAACCAAACTGCGATTGAGGAAGCACAAGCAAAAGTTGTAAATCAAGATGACGATGATGAAGGTGGTAATGAAGTTGAATTTAGTCAAGCAAATGCTGCTAATGAACAAGTATTGGCACAGTTAGAACGTTTACAAGAAAACATTGCTGAATTGGAAAGAAATCGTGATGCTGAAAAAGTTCAATTTGAACAACGCTATGGTGAACTAAACAAAGCAATGGAAGATTCATTGAAGGTTCAACGTTTGGAAATGGAATTAGAAAAAGAACGTGAAATTAATGAATTGAAAATGCAACAAGCATTAGAAGCACAACGTCACGAAATTGAAGTTGCAAATGAACAAGAAATGGAAGCGCAACGTCAAGCATTAGAAGCTGCAAAACAACAAGAATTGGAAGCACAACGCCAAGCATTAGAGGCGGCAAAAGAACAAGAACTCGCAGCACAATTAGAAGCAATTGCTATTAAAGAACAAGAAATGGCCGAACAGTTAGAAGCTGCAGAAATTGCTAAACAACAAGAGTTAGCAGCACAACGTGAATCAATTGAAGTAGAAAAAGAACAAGAAATGGCTGAACAACAAGTCGTTGCGCAAACTGATGTAAACGAACAAGCTAATGTAATTATTGCTACTTTTAAAGAAGAAATGAATCGTCAATATGAAAATTTTGTAGCTTTATTGAATGAAAAGAAATTAGAAAAAGAATTAGAACAAAAAGTTTGTGAAGAATTGATTGAAGAAGTAAGTCCAGAAGAACAGGCTGCAATTAAAGAACAATTTGACGTTCAAGAAATTATGGAACAATTACGTGAAGAACGTAAGGCTGCACGTGCTGAAGCACAAGCATTACGTGAGGAATTAGAAGCTCAACGTATGGAAACTGAAGCTAAATTGATGAAACAATTATCCGAAGTTAAAGAAGGTTTGGTTTCTGAATTATCTAGCGAGTTGGAAATTAAAGAAAAATTTGATGCAATGGAACGTGAAATTGAAGCGCATAACCAAGAAAAATTAAAGCAAAACGAAGAAGAAGAAGCTCGCATTAAACAAGAATACGAAGAATTCAAACAGCGTATTGCTGATGAGGTTTTTGCTTTGGAAGAAAAGAATGCAGCATTGCAGGCTGAATTAGAAAAAACTCGTGCTGAAAAATCAAACGATGACGAAATTAAACAAGCTGAATATGAAGAAAATGAGAAACGTTTACGTGAAAAATATATGCAATTACGTAACGAACTAATGAAAGAAGCCGAACAAGTAACAAAACAATCTGAAGAAATTGCTGCAGAAAAACAAGTTATCGAAGATAAGAAAAAAGATTTGGAAGAAGAAAAAGCTCGTTTGCAAAATGAAGTTGCTATGTTAAAACAACAAGTCTTGGAAATCAAGACACAAGATAGCGAACAAAGTGGTGTAGTTACCGAAGAACAATTGGCTGAAATTCGTGCTTCTTTAGAAGCTGAATATCAACAACGTGAAAAAGAAATGCTTGATAAGCTAGAAGAAGAAAAGCAATCTTTGGTTGCACGTGAAGCTCAATTAAAAATGAAAGAAACTGCAATCGAACAAGAAGAAGAACGTATTCGTGAACAATCAAAAGCTGTTACTTCAATGATTACAAATCGTGAATATAGCAAAGAAGAACGTGAACGTCTAGTAATGGATTATACTGTTAAGTTGCAAGATTTAGAAGAACGTTTACGTCAAAATGAAAAAGCTTTGCGTGAAAATAATCGTGAATTTATTCCATTACGTCGTATCAAAAATACTTTGGATCGTGACTTGCGTTTATTACGTAAACGTGAAGCAATTGTTGCTAAACAAGAAGTTCTAGTTTATGGTGTCAATAATATTTCAACTGTTGATCCTGAACGTATTAAGAAATTGGAACAAGATGTTAAACAATTAACTGGTTTACAACAAAGTGTTGCAAATTGTGAAACTATCTTGAATAAGAATAAGGATCGTTATCCAACATTAGAAAACTTAGACAGAGTTTTACGTGCGCAAAATGAACAAATTCGTCGTGATTTGGAAGAAGTTAAGTCAGCAATGGCTATGTTTGGTGACGAAAGTGCTGCTGGTGAAGCACAAGAATAATGCGTTGTTTAGGGATTGATTATGGTCGACGAAGAATTGGGTTAGCATTGTCTGACCCAACTTTGTTAATTGCGACACCTTTGCAGATTATTGAAAATCGTGGAATAAAAAAAACTTTGCTTCAACTTTTGGATATTATTCAAAAAAATGATGTAAAACAAATCGTTGTCGGTTTGCCTTTACATGCTAATGGTGATGAAAGTGAGATGTCACAGGAGGCTCGTCAGTTCGGAAATGCTTTTGTTAAATTAGGTTTTCCTGTCGAATTTGTGGACGAAAGATGTACTTCTTTTGAAGCTGAATCAATCATTGGTAACCATCGTGATCGTAAAAATTTAATTGACAAAGTGGCTGCTTCAATTATACTTCAATTATATCTTGACGAAAGGAGAAAGTCGTTAAATGAAAGCAAAAATCACTGATACTTGCATTTGTTGTGGTTCTTGTGCTGCGATTTGCCCAGTTGCTGCGATTAGTCCGTCAGCATCCGGTGATAAATACGAAGTAGACCCTAACAAATGTATTGCTTGTACTGCATGTATCAATGCGTGTCCGGTGGAAGCAATTGTTGCCGATCATTCTGATGAAAATGAAGAAGGAGGTAAATAATGGTTTACGAAAGTATTTTAGAAAAATTATTTGATGAAAAAAATGATGATATTATTGAATTAGTACAAGATGGCGGTAATGTCGTTAAATTCGAACAAATTGCTGTTGTAATTTATAATTCACAATATTATGCAATTTTACATCCACTTGAATTAAAGAACGATGAAGTTGTTATTTTTAGAATCATTGAAGAAGATGAAGATAGTTTGGATTTAGTTGTTGATGAAGAATTATCAAAAAAAATTTTGGAGGTATATGCAAAAGATGTCAACGAAGAATTATAATAAAAATGTTATCTGGCATTCAATGAATCCAGAACGTGTAACCCCTGATGAATTTGTGGCAGTTATTGAAATTGCGAAGGGTAGTAAGAAAAAATATGAATTAGATAAAGAAACAGGTTTAATTATGTTGGATCGTGTTTTACGTACTGCAACTCATTATCCATGTTCTTATGGTCTAATTCCATTGACTTTATCAGAAGATAATGACCCATTGGATGTTATGGTTGTTTGTTCTGAAACTTTAGACCCAAATACTTTGGTAAAATGTCGTCCGGTTGGCGTAATTGAAATGATTGATAAAGGTGAAAAAGATGAAAAAATTATTGCAGTTGCTACAGATGATCCGTATGTAAATCATTATCAAGATATTAACGATTTACCAAAGGTTATGGTAGATGAAATTGAACATTTCTTAAAGGTTTATAAGAATACAACTGATAAAGTTGAAGTCTTTGCACCAAAGGGTAAGGCAGATGCAAAGAAAGTAATTCAAGATGCAATTGACATGTACAAACGTGACGTGTTATAATTTAATCTCATTAAAATTTCACTTCGATTGTGAGTATTTACTTGTTGCGGAAAATTCCGTTTAGCGAATATGATGACAAATCGGAGGCAGACAAACAAGGAGGAAAATAATGTCAGTAATTTCAATGAAACAACTTTTGGAGTCAGGAACTCATTTTGGTCACCAAGTGAGCAAATGGAATCCAAAAATGAAGAAGTATATCTTCACAGCACGTAATAACGTACACATTTTAGATTTGGAACAAACAACAGTTCTTATCGACCGTGCGTATGAATTTTTGCGTGATCAAGTAGCAGCAGGTAAAAAAGTTTTATTTGTTGGTACAAAAAAACAGGCTGAAGAGGCTATTAAAACAGAAGCAGAACGTTGTGGTGCTTACTATGTAAACAGCCGTTTCTTAGGCGGTACTTTGACAAACTTTGCAACCATTCGTAGTCGTGTTGAACGTATGAATAAATTACACAACATGGAAAAAATGGGTGAATTTGCTTATTTACCAAAGAAAGAAGTTGCTAAGTTAATGGATGAACGTGAAAAACTTGAAAAGAATTTGCGTGGTATTGCTGAAATGACTTCTTTACCAGGTGTGTTAGTTGTTGTTGATTCTAAAAAAGAACACATTGCTGTTGGTGAAGCACGTAAATTAGGTATTCCAGTTATTGGTGTTATTGATACTAATTGCGATCCAGATGATGTTGATGTGATCATTCCAGCAAATGATGATGCTACACGTAGTGTAAGTTTAATCTTGGCTGCATTAGCAGATGCTGTTATTGAAGCTAAAGAAGGTGTTGAATTACGTTCAACAGTTAGTGAAAAAGAAACTGTTTCAATGGCTGCTGCAATTAAAACAAAAGCAGTATTAGAACCAGTTGAAGAAGAAGATACCGCTGTTGCGGAAAAAACAAAAACAGTAAAAAATGGAGATAAATAATCATGAGTGATATTATGAAATTAAAAGAAGCAACTGGAGCTGGTGTTTTAGATTGTAAAAAAGCATTGGATGAAACAAAAGGTGACTACGAAAAAGCAGTTGCTTTATTGCGTGAAAAAGGTAAAGCAAAAGCTTTAAAAAAGGGAAGTAGTGATCGTATTGCTTGTGAAGGTATGGTTGGTTCATACATTCACATGGGTGGTAAAATTGGTGTTTTAGTTGAAATTAACTGTGAAACCGATTTTGCACAAAAAAGTGAACATTTTAACCAATTAGTAAAAGATGTTGCTATGCATATTGCTGCTGCTAATCCAAAATATGTAACAGCAAGTGAAGTTCCTGCTTCTGTTTTAGAAAAAGAAAAAGAAATTTTGAAAAAACAAGCAATGGAAGAAGGTAAACCTGCTGCAATTGCTGAAAAAATGGTTGAAGGTCGTGTAAAAAAATATTATCAAGATTATTGCTTAATGGATCAACCATTTGTTAAAGATGGTTCAAAAACAATTAAAGATATTGTTAATGAAACCATTGCTTTCGTTGGTGAAAAAATTACTATTCGTCGTTTCGTTCGTTTTGAAATGGGTGAAGGTATTGAAAAACCAAAAGAAGATTTTGCTGCTGAAGTTTCAAAAACAATGGCTGCTCAATAAGGGGGAAAATTATGGATTATCTTAACGAAAAACTTAATGAATTGCTCATCAATTATGAAGAAAAATTAAGTAAACGCTTTGATTATCTAAAAAATGAATTTATTGCTGTGCGTGCTGGTCGAGTTGATACTCGTATTATTGAGCGTGTAACAGTTGATTATTTTGGTACAATGACTCCAATTAAGAATTTGGCAAATATTTCCTGTACCGATGCAAGAACAATTGTTGTTAATCCTTGGGATGCATCAATTTTATCTTCGATGGTTAAAGCATTAGCTGCTGCTAATTTAGGTGCTACGCCTATTGATGATGGCCGTATTATTCGTTTAGTGTTCCCACAATTAACTGCTGAAACTCGTAAAGATTTGGTTAAAAAAGTTAATAAAATTGCCGAAGAATCACGTGTGGGTATGCGTAATGAACGTCGTGATGCTTTAGATCAATTAAAGAAAATTAACAATGCAGAGAAAATTAGTGAAGATGATGTTAAGAATGTTGAACATGATATTCAAAAGATTCTTGATGATTATATTGCTAATGTTGATACTGCTTTAAATCAAAAAGAAAAAGATATTATGACGATATAATTTTTATAGACGTTGTAATCAATTTATGTTATAGTTCTTATTATGGTTATTACTAATTTTGGTAAAAGATGTTTAACTGCTTTAATATTGATTTTGTTATTTAGTGCCCTGATGGTGTCTCGTGCTTTCGGTGGCACTTTTGGCATGTATGCCTTTGATGTTTTAATTTTATTAGCAACAGGTATTGGAACTTGGGAAGTTTGTAATGCTTGTAAATTAAATCGCCGTGGTGCAAGTGCTATTGTTGTTTATGTTATTGAAGGTTTAATTTATTTCTTTTATATACTCAGCAATGTGTTTTTTAAGGAATCATTGGTTTGGTGGTTACAAGTTCTTGTTTCAATAATGATAATTGCTATTTTTGCTTTGTTTGTTGGATTGTCGAATATGATTGACAAAAAAATGGCAAAAGAATGTGCTATACAAAAAAAGAATTTTAATAAAGAAGCTTGGGGCGGTGTGTTAGATTTATTGTATATGATTTTTTATCCAGGTATCTTCTTTGCATGTGCTGTGATTATGAATCATATGACATCTGATGATATCGGTTTGTTCGGATTATTGTTGGTAATTTTCATTTCATGTTTCACTGATATTTTTGCTTATTGTGTCGGGGTTGTTTTGGGAAAGGGTTCACCTAAAATGGCTCCCAAAATTAGTCCAAAGAAAACTTGGGTTGGTTTTGTAGGTGGTTTGTTTGGTGGAATTTTAGGTGCGTTGGTTGTTATTTGGATTATTAGTGGAAATAGTGATTTATCAAATCGTTTATTTAAGTTAACTAAGGATGCATCTTTAACGCAAATTTTGTTCTTGGTTGTTGGGGTAGCTGGTGCAGTTGTTACAACATTAGGTGATTTGTATGCAAGTTTTATAAAACGTAAAGTTGGTATAAAAGATTTTGGTAATTTATTACCTGGTCATGGTGGTGTAATGGATCGTGTTGATGGTATTATTTTGAATGTACCATTCATATTGTTAATAATGGGGATAATATAATAGATGTCTCAATTATTAAGTGCTTTGCAAACTGTTGGTTATTTAGCGCTAGCAATATTGTTGCTAATGTTAATGATTACTATTCATGAATTTGGTCATTATATTACAGCGAAAATTCTAAAATTCAAAGTATATGAATTTTCAATTGGAATGGGAAAACCAATTTATAAAAAAACAAAAAAGAATGGTGAAATTTTTGCTATTCGAATGATTCCTGTTGGTGGTTATTGTTCTTTTGGTGAAGATGATGTTAATAAACCAGATACCGATCCAGATTCTTTTAATAATAAAGCACCATGGAAGCGTTTAATCGTAATGTTTTCTGGAGCTTTCTTTAATTTTTTATCTGCTATTATTTTTGCTGTTGTATTATTATCTTTAATGGGGTATGGGCGTGTCGCAAATACTGGAACTACGTATTTAAATAGTGAACATAAAACTGACCCAAGTAAACCAGAAACATTAACTTTATCAGAAGTATTAAATGATGGAAATAACGTCTTTGATACAAATGGAGATTTGTTTATTTTTAAATATGATGATGACACTAAGATGTTAATTGAAACAGTGAATGGTAAAAGTTTGAATTTATTTACAGGCACAACAACTATTTTAGAAAAAACTCACATTAATGATGATGTTCAATTATCAGTGGTTTGGGAAGATCAAAATGGAAATGTAGTTAAGAAGAATGTTGTTTTGCAAAAAATCACAGAGAAACAATGGTCAGCATTGTCTAAAGCTGCACATTCGTTGCCTTTAAATGATAATATTTATCATAATGTTGGTGGTGCAATTTTAAAATCTGTACCTTTCTCTTTTGAAATTGCAGGCATGATTTTAAATATTTTAGGACAGTTAGTAACAGGTCAATTAGGTATGAATGCGATTGGTGGAACGGTTGCGACCGTGTCAGTAATGGGAAGTTCAATTGGTGAAGCAATCACTTCGCAATCTGCTGATATTGCATTTGCTCAAATTTTTTATTTATTAACTTTAATTAGTATTAATTTAGCCGTTTTTAATTGGTTGCCAATTCCATCATTAGACGGAGCACGTATGGTCTTTGTTATTATTGAATGGATTCGTCGTAAACCAATCAATCGTGAATTAGAAGCTAAAATTCATACAATTGGAATTATCTGCTTGCTAGGTTTTGTAATTTTTGCAGATGTATTTTGGGTTATCAATAATTTAAGTTTTAATTTGTTATTATAGGTGATAATGATGAACAGTGTTGAAGAATATTTATATTATCACGAGAATCAAGATTATATAAATTTAAAATTTTTATCTTGTACTTATTATCGCAAAAAAAAACATTTAGTTGTGCGTTATATTTATAATGCAGAAATTGAAAATTGTTTACCTTCGTTGCAAAAAAGATTAGAAGAATTGTTTATGCAACAGGTTGGTTTACCATTGAAATATGATTTTGTGTATCAAAAAGTTTTTGTTGATGCTTTAAGTTTACAATTGGATATTGTATCTTTTTTGCGTAAAAAATATGGTGCAATGGCAAATAATATTAATGAAAACCAAGTTATTGTTCAACAAGAAGGGCATACTTGGAATGTTAGTATAACTTTACCTGCAAATTTAATCAAATTTTTGAAACATAGTCAGCCATGGGAAGATTTTAAACAAAAACTTTGTAATCGTAATTTTTTCGATTTCAATTTTCAATTGAAAGTAAGTTAGATTTGATTCTTAATATTTGCTAATGCGTTTTTTTCTAATCGTGATACTTGTGCTTGACTGATACCAATTTCATTACTAACTTCCATTTGTGTTTTACCATCATAATAACGCATCATTAAAATTTCACGTTCTTTTTGCATAAGGTTATCAATTGCATTATGCATTGATTTGTAACTGAGCCAATCATCACTAGTTGTTCCATTGTTTGGAATTTGCTCAATAAGGGTTGTTGCGTCATTACTGCGTTCAGATCCAATTGGTTCGTCTAATGATGTTACAGTTCCTGTTGCAGCTAAAGCAAAGAATACATCTGCTAATGGTTCGTTAATGGCATTTGCGACTTCTTCCATTGATACTTCTCGATTGAGTTCTTTTGTGAGTTTTTCTGCCATTTGTAAAGCGTGATATGCAGTATCACGAATACTACGTGAAACGTGAATTCCATTTTCGTCACGTAGGTAGCGTCTGATTTCTCCAATAATCATTGGGACTGCATAAGTAGAAAATTTTACGTTAAAATTAGGATTGAAGTTATCGATTGCTTTAATTAAACCAATACAACCGACTTGAAACAAATCATCATAATTACTATTTGCGTGAATATATTTTTGAATTACAGATAATACAAGACGTAAATTTGCAAAGATAAAATGTTGTCGTGCTTCGGCATCATTGTTGCGAATACGATATAACATTTCTAAGGTTTCTGCATTGGAAAGTTTAGGCAGGCTACTTGTGTCGATGCCTACAATATCGACTTTTTTCATTATGATAATTTTTTACAATTTAGCAAAAAATTATTCTCAAAAATACGTAAGTTTATCATATATATGATTATATGGGCGTAGAAGTTTCTTTTTGCGAACTACGCACTAAGATGGTAATCAATGTTGTTGACGGAAAAGCATTAGGGAGAATCGTCGATATAGTTTTTTCACGTGAAAATGCAAAAGTAATTGGAGTTGTTGTTCCAGGTGATAAGAATTTTCATCTTTGGGGACATAAACACGAATTGTTTGTGCCATATAATAATATTTTAAGAATTGGTGTTGATGCTGTCTTGGTTGAATTACGTCCGATTGGCAGTTATAAAAATGGTTGTAATGTCGAAATTACACCACAGGAACATTGTTCTTTGATTCAAACACAGAAAGAATGTTAAGATTTTTTAAGAAAACGAGTTTGGTTAGCTTTAAATTCATTGATATCTTTAGTTGGTACAGGTGAGTCAATTATCATTTGTCCGTCTTTTGGATCACGGTGATAAAGTGTTGTGTAACCACATTTAACAGCGTCAGCCATAATACCCATTCCGTTTGACATATCAATACCATGGTTAATACATGTTGCCATTGCTATCACTAGGGATGGACCGTTATGGTTTGTTGCTTCTTTTAATATTTTTAATGTATGTTCCATATTTGCGCCCATTGCAATTTGAGCAACGTATACATTTGGATATTGCATCATCATTGCACCAAGGTTCTTTTTTTCGGATAATTTACCTCCAGAGGCAAATTTGGCTGTTGCACCTTTTGGAGTAGCTTTGCTAGCTTGGCCACCTGTGTTGGAATAAACTTCAGTATCAAGAACTAAAACATTGATGTTTTCGTTTGTTGATAAAATATGGTCAAGTCCACCAAACCCAATATCATAGGCCCATCCATCACCACCAATAATCCAAACAATTTTATCGGTTGCACCTTGGATATTTAATGCTTTGCGAATACCAAAACCAAATTCAGCATTATCTTCAAATAGGCTATTTGCCCAGGCTGGTCCTTGTCCTTTTTCGTTTTTGGAGTAAGGGCATGATGGTGAACTGCCACCGTAAATTGATGAACAACCCGTAGCATTAGCAATGACTAATTTATCTCCATAAAGTTGTGTTAATAATTTAATATAAGGAGTTTCACCACATCCAGCACAAGCACCCGAAAATTCAAATAAAGGACGGTTGTATTGTGATAATTTGACGTTATTTGGTGTGATTTTTATGTCTGGCAAACCGATTGAAAATTGATAATTATTATCTTCTTGAACTTTATCAAATGGTTTCATTACTAGTGCTTTATTTTTGGATGGGCAAACTTTTGCACAAGCGCCACACCCAGTACAATCGTGTGGTGAAATTTGAATACGGTATTGATAATTTTCATATCCTGGTACGCCGCCTGATTTAATTGTTTGGAATTCATCCGGTGTAGGGTGGTTGGTTTATATA
>JAZSAE010000048.1:0-18582 GCA_045601705.1 Clostridia bacterium
AGTAAAAGTGATCCAGCAAATTTTGCTATGGGGTGTATGACAAGTTGTTGTGCAACATTATATAGCACAGGTGCTGGTGCTATGCATGGTATAATCATTCATCCGGATATGCAACCAATGGTAATTCGTGATTTTGATAAAAATATTATTTCTTTTGGTATCATCTATGTTAATCGCCAAGAAGGATATGCAGTAGTCAATGATTTTGAAGTTAACCAAAAATATGAGAATGCTCAACAACGGGAAGCAATTAATGAATTTATCGAAAAAAATCCAAAAAGTGAAATCTTAAAAGCCCCAGATTTTAATGATTTTAAATATGCTGGAAGTGGGTCATGGTCAGGCGATTGGCATAGCACACAATATGAAATATTAAAATTGGAGGACAAAAATGTTTTGTGATGAATGGATAAAGCTGGATGCACTTTTGCAACAAAAATTAAAAGATTTGCAAACCTTAGAACAAGAAGGTGATATGCTGGTTGCAAAAATCGAACAACAAGGTGAGATTACGCCTGAACTTAAACAACAAGAAATGAATGCCAGTTTGGGAAAATATGAAAAGCTGGCAAATGAAATTGCCAATCTTGAAAAGACAGCAAAAGCCTTAAAAGCGAAAAAAACTCAAACTTAAAAATGAAAAGGTTTCTAAAATGGGGAGATGCATATCTTTTTTTTGTTAATTTTATATTTCCCTAAACCGTTTAAAGGGTAAGTAAAAACAATTAGTAAGAACTGAAATATATGATACAATTAGGTATCAATCCAATGATATTGGATAAATTCTCATTATTGTGAGAAATAAAAAAGGAAGTATATATGATAAAATACAAAAATGTTAATAAGGAGCTAGTAAGTTATATAAATGATAAAATATTTCCTGAATATGATAAAAATGATAAAGGACACGGAATTTTACATATTTTAGCTGTCATAAGGCGTTCTTTTGAATTGAAAGAAAGTTTAGGCCTTGATTATTTAGATGACGATATGATATTTGCTATTGCTTCTTGTCATGACAATGGAAAATATATTGACCATAAAACTCATGAAAAGATTGCGGCTGAAAGGTTTTATACAAATCCAGAGTTTAGAAACTTTTTTACCGATGAACAAAGAAAAATTATTAAAGAAGCAATTGAAGACCATAGATCATCATTTGATGACACTCCAAGAAGTGATTATGGTAAACTAATTTCTTCGGCTGATAGAAATAGTACTATTGATATAGTGTTTACTCGTAGTTTCTTTGTGGGGCAAGATAGGATGCCAGACTTAACAATGGAAGAGTTTTTAGATTTTACATTAAATCGATTAAGAAAAAGATATAGCGAAGAAGATTCTGAGAATATGTTTTTTGAAGATGAAATCTATGCAAATTTTTTAAGAGATATGAGAAATTTATTAAAAGATGAAAAAGCATTTAAAGATAAATATTGTCAAGTAAATAATGTTACTGATAGAACTAAAAAGATAATAGAACTAAAAGGTTGTGAAGGTTATACTTTATAGGAAAACAATACTCAAACAAATTAAAGTTTGAGTTTTTTATATATAAATTAAAATAGCTTATTTAGTTATTGAAATTTTAGCGTTTTATGCCGAAATTTGCATGCTCGTTTTTGACGTGTATAGTGTAATTTGTTATAATAGAGGATGGATATCTTGTTTGCCGTCTTGTATGCGATAATGATAGGTTTTTATAATGTATGTAAGAAGTTATCGTTAAAAAAAAGTCATAGTTCAGCAATTTTGGTGTTGTTTAGTACAATAGCATTTGTTTGTTCGTTGCTTTGGTTGCCGTTCGGTGTGATTGTGCCATGGAACTTGTTTGGAATACTTTTATTGAAAGGTTTTTTAATTGCAGTTAGTTGGTTCTTTATTTTGAAAATCTTAAAGAATGTTGATTTAACCATTGTTACTGTAACTGATGTTTTATCGTCAGGATTATCGTTTGTGTTAGGTATGCTGTTTTTTGGGGAAACAGCATCGTGGTTACAAATAGTTGGGGCTGTGTTGGTGGTCCTGAGCGTTGTGGCAATCAATCTTTGTAGTCGGAATAGTCAGGGTAGTGCTCATAAGTTGCAAATTTTAGGATTATTGTTTTCGGCTATGATTTCTACAATTTGTAATGTTTTTGACAAGTATACAACGACTTATCTTACACCTTATCAAGTTCAGTTTTGGTTTTTGTTTTCTGTATGTGTGTTTGCGTGGTTATTCTTTGGGGTTGAGTGTTTGCGCAATAAAACCTGTTTGCTTAAAAAGCAAGACTTCGGTAACTTATGGATTTATTTGGCTGGTTTTTTGTTGTTTTTTGGCGATTTCTTTTTGTTCAGGGCATACAGAGTCCCTGGTAGCAAGATGATAGTTATTAGTATATTATCAAAATTGAAAGTCATAATTGCTGTGTTAGTAGGTATTTTAATTATGAAAGAGAAGCAAATAGGACGAAAACTTTTTTTTACAGGCACAGTAATCCTTGGTGCTATTTTGCTTTCGGTGTTTTAGTGATATCTAATAAATAGTTTAATTATGAAAAACATGAAACTAGTAAGGCAAAAAGTTTGGGGTAGGTGTAAATTTACTGCTTTTGTGTTGTTTAGTTTAGGGTCCAGAAAGTAAAAAACAAACTTATTAGGTTATCTAACATTTAAAGAAAAAAAGTATATGAAATATGATTAAAATCAGTTGTGATGTTGGAGTTTAGTTTTAATTATATTTTTGTTTCGTTTTTTTAATGAATGAGTTATAATTGGTTGTTGTAACAATGGAAAAAAAGAAAGAAAGTCCTTTGTATGAATTAAATGCCTGGTTGGTATTTTTGTTTTGTTTTGGTGTCACTTTTGCTTCTATGTTCTTTTTTAGTGTTAATTCGCCAATGTATACGTTTAATTCCCATTGCGATTTTCAATGGTATTTGACGGTTGGACGTGGACTTGCTGATGGTAAGGTTCCGTATCGTGATTTATTTGAGCAAAAAGGTCCAATTGTATATTTTGTTTTTGCTTTTGCTAGTTTATTTCCAAATCCAAGTGTTGTAATTTGGTTAATTGAGATTGTTTGTTTGAGTTTATTTTTATATTTTGCTTATCGTATAGCACGTAAATTTTTATCACCATACACGAGTTTGGCAGTTATACCATTAGCAATGTTATTATTATGTAGTTTTACAAGTGGCTTAGGTGCTACGAGAGTTGAAGAATTTTGTATGCCAATTTTTGCTTATGGATTACTTTGTTTTCTTGATTTTTTAATGAAATCTCCTGTTGTAAGGTGGCGACGCAGTTTAGGAATTGGTGTTTGTTTGGGAATTTTATTTTGGGTAAAGTACTCAATGTGGTTATTTTTCTTTGTACCAATGGTAATTTGGGTCGTTTTAAATTTCATGCGTCATCAATTTAAGTTGGTTTTATTGAACGGACTAATTATGTTGGGTGGAATTGCGTTAATTACTTTGCCAGTATTGTTGTACTTTATTTTTGTCGATGGTTTAAGTAGTTTATGGGAAGTATATTTTTTAACAAATATTTTTTGTTATACTGGTGATATAAAAGGACTTACGGAAAAACAATTAAATGCAGCAAAATGGGGCAACATTATAAATGTTTTTCTTATTAGTCCTTTGTTTTTGCTTTTATATATTTTGGGTTTGGTTTGTTTTGTTATTCAATTTTGGCATCAAAAAAGTGGATGGTTGCTGTTGGTTCCTGCAATTATTACTACTTTCTTAGTTGGTTTTTTTTGTGGATATACGTATTATTATTTGCCACTTTTTGCTTATGCTTTGTTAGGTGTTGTATACGTAGTAAAGATGATAGTAGGTGTTTTGCAGAAAGTAGATGTTGTTGTTTGTAAGCATTGGAAGATATGCTTGTTATTAGCCACATTGACTGTTTTTAGTTTTATGTTGTCTGTACCAGTTGTTCCTTATGTTGTTGAAATGAATCAATCAAGGGAAAACTATGCTCCATTAGTTGTGGCTGATATAATATCTGAATATAATCAATCAACAAATAAAGAAGCTACTTTGTTTTGTTATCAAATGGCTGATTGTGGTTTTTACAATGCAGCAGGGATTGTACCAAATGTTCGTTTTTTTGCAAAAAATTGTTTTACTGAAGATTCATTGCCTGAGATGTATCAGGCTTTTGACAGAACGATTAGTGAACAATATTGTGATTTCGTAGTTACTTATTTGGATATTTTTGAAAAACACAAAGATTTACTTTTACAGTATTATGATTTTTATTTTGAAACTAAAGAATTAAGTACTTTACCGTATATTGCTTTTGTTGAATATGGTTATTTAGAAATGGAAATTGTGATTTTGTTCCGTAAGAATCTAAACTAATGTTAGGCTTCTTGTTCGATAATGATTTGTTTGATTTTCCTGCGTTTGAGTTTACCACAAAGAATGGTAATGATTTGGGTGGGGATGCCTAATAAGAAAAGAGACCATAAATTATAATTGATGAGTTGAATGTAAAAACTTAAAAGCGAAGTCCAAATCAATAATGATGTTGCTGCTATAATGTGGTTTTTGTGTCCCCAGATGCTGGCAAAAATGATAAGGACAATGCTGGTTATCGGAAGAGACCAAATCCAGATAATCCAGTAGTGGTGGTTGCAATTTATCACAAGATTGATGTAAGCAATTGCGGCGAGTGTCCAAATTGATAGGCAAGCAAGAATCGTAATAATTAGTTTGTTGTTGAGTTCAAAACTTGGCATACGGTATTTTGCGATAGTTTCTTCACTTTGTTCGTTTAAAATATAATCGACATTAACACCGTACATATCTGCAAGTTGTTTAAGCGTAATGACATCAGGCAAGTTTTCGCCACGCTCCCATTTAGAAATAGCCTTATCTGAGTAATTTAACTTTTCGGCAAGTTCTAATTGCGTAATTTTGTTAGCTTTTCTTAAAGTGGTTAGATTTTTGGCAACAATATCTTTAATGTCGTCTTGATTATCCATAATTGCCATTATAGCACCGTTTTTCGCAAAAAATCCAGTATTTTTTGGTAAATTCTACCTAGGGTAGAGAATTATACTAAACTCTATCAATTGTTAAGTAGAATTCTACTTTGCGTTCTTTAAGTTTAGAGTAAATTTAGTAGGTGGTTTGTTTTTTTATTAGTATAATTAGAGAGTAAGTTTTACAAAAGGAGGCAATGTGGCAAAACCTAAAAAAGTCATTTATTACGATGATGAATTAAATAATGAGTTTTCAGGTTCTAAAATTAAGCCAAGAGTGATTGGTTTAAATTATAAATACATTAGCCGTAATCCTTTTTATTTGTTTTTTAGTTTTATTGCTTACCGTTTAATTGCAACACCAATTGCCTTTTTCTATAAGTGGTTTAAAGGGATTAAATTTGAGAACCGTAAGGTTTTGCGTGAGTTTAAAAAGCAAGGTTATTTTGTGTTTGCAAATCATACGAATGCGGCTAATGATGTTTTGTCGCCACATTTAATCAATTTTCCAACAAAAACTTATGTGGTGGTTGCGAGTGAAAATATGAATATTCCTGGTTTGTGGGGTGCAACTAAAATGTTAGGTGCATTACCGTTGCCAACAACTTTGGGTGTAACAAGAAATTTTATGAATGCAATCGAAAAACGTTTGGTGCAAGGTCATCCAATTTTGATTTATCCGGAAGCTCATATTTGGCCATATTACACGGAAATTCGACCATTTAAATCTACGGCATTTCGTTACCCAATTAAATTTGAAGCACCTTCGTTTTGTTTTACTACCACTTATCAACAAAACGGTAAAAAGAAGAAACCAAAGATAGTTATTTACGTAGACGGACCTTTTTACCCAAAGCCAGATTTAGATATTAAGGAACAGCAAGAAGATTTACGCAACCAAGTTTACCAATGTATGGTTGAACGCAGTAAGAACAGTAATTGTAAATACATTGAATATGTAAAAAAGGAGAAAAAATGATTAACTTATTATTTTGTGGAAATTCCTATGTTTTTGATGGAGTGATGACTTGCTTATTATCAATTGAAAAATATTATAAGGGTGAAATTACGGCTTATATTTACACAATGGATGTATCTCATTTGAATCCTAAATTTACGCCGATTGCCGATGACCAAGTTGCTTTTATTGATAAAATGTTAAAGGATACAAATCCAAACAGTAGGGCTATTAAGGTTGATGTTACTGATTTATACAAAAAAGAAATTGGTGGTTCGCCGAATGAAGGTAGTTATTGTACACCTTACACTTTGTTGCGCTTGTTAGCTGATAAGGTTGAAGGAATGCCAGAAGATAAATTGTTATATCTTGATATTGATTTAATGTTTAATGATAATGTACTGAAATTGTATGATTTAGATATCTCTGATTATGAATATGCTGCGGCGCAAGATCACTATGGTAAGAAGTTGATTCGTCGAGATTATATCAATGCAGGCGTGTTGTTATTTAATATGAAAAAAATGCGTGAAACAAATTTACTGCAAAAAGCACGAGATATGATTAACGCAAAATATATGCTTTTTTCGGATCAGAGTGCTATCTATAATTGCACGACGAAGAAGTTGTTGTTGCCACAGTACTATAACGACCAAAAGTGGCTAACCAAGAAAACGATAATCCGACATTTTAGTAAAACGTTAAAGTGCTGGCCTTATCCACGAACGGTGAACATCAAACCTTGGCGAGTTAGCGACGTACATAAAGTATTTAATTGTTACCATTTCGATGATGTTTTGTATGAATATATCTATTACAAAAAATTGTACGAAAAAACAAAGGACCAAAAACTTGGTTAAAAAATAAATAACATTAGGAGAAAAATAAAATGAACATTAAAAAAGAAATTCCAATTTTTACATCTTGTGATGATAACTACTTGCCTTTTATGGCAGTAACTCTGCAATCATTGATCGATAATGCATCGAAAGATTATAACTACACATTTAGAATTTTGCACTCTGGTGTAAGTGAAAGTAATATCCAAAAGATTATGAATTACAATAAGGAAAATTTCACCATCGAATTCGTTGATGTACGTGAATTATTAAAGGATGTAATGCAACGTTTGCACACTTGTATTTATTATACGCAAACGACATATTATCGATTATTTATTGCTAACTTATATCCACAGTACGATAAAGTTTTATATATTGACTGTGATGTGGTTGTGCGTGGTGATGTATCAGAGTTATTCAATACTGAAATTGGTAACAATTTAATTGGTGCAACTATTGAAGACTTTGTTATGACGTTTCCATATATTCAACCATACTTTACTAAAGTTTTAGGATTACCTCGTCATGAGGACTATTTCAATGCCGGTTTGTTGATTATGAATTTGGATCAATTTAGAAAACAAAAATTCGAAGAACAGTTTGTTGATTTGTTAAACAAGTATAAATTTGTTGTGCAGGACCAAGATTACTTAAACGTTATTTGTCAAGGTAAAGTAGCTTATATTGACCCAATGTGGAATAAATCACCTTGTAATCCTAATGTTGATGTTAAAGAGATTAAACTAATTCATTATAAGTTGATTTGGAAGCCTTGGCATGCCGAAGTGCCTTATGGTGATGAGTTTTGGAAATACGCTGCAAAAACTGAATTTAATGATATTTTAACAGATATTAGAGCAAACTATACGCAAGAACAATATAAGAAAGATATAGAGAATCATAATTGGTTTATGAATAAAATTCACAACGAATTACATAATCCACAAAATTACTATCACTTATATTTAAAGCCACAAAATTAAGAAAGGAAGAAAATGGAAGAAGTGCCACAGAAAGAAAAAAATACCGGTCGGTTAGCAATTCTTGATAAAATTAAATTATATGAAGAAAATGGTTGGTTTGATAAAGATTTAGAAGATGACCCACCGACTATTGAACTGTTGCCAAACCAGATTGATTATTTAAGAAAAAAAATTAGCAGTAAAGTAAAAACTTTTTTTGCCAATAAAATTAAGAGAATGTACGTAAATCATTTAATTAAGAAAAAAAGATTATTGATTACAAATATTCTTGGTATTGAAAATTGGCAAAATGTTGAAACTGGGGCGATTATTACCTGTAACCATTTTAGCCCTGATGATAGTTTTGTAATGGAAAAAGTTTTTCAACTTAGCAAAAAGAAAAAAATGTATAAAATTATTAGGGAAGGTAACTATACTAATCCACCTGTTTTTAAATTCTTTATGCGTAACTGTGATACTTTGCCGTTAAGTAAGAATTTACACACAATGGGGAAGTGTTTGAAAGCTGTTGATACAATCTTACAAAGCGGCGACAATATCTTAATTTATCCAGAAGAAAGTTTATGGTGGAATTATCGTAAGCCAAAACCTTTAAAGGTTGGTGCTTTTAAATTTGCTACAAAAAATAATGTTCCTGTTGTTCCAATCTTCATTACTATGAATGATAGCAATATCATTGCTGATAATGGTTTTGCATTACAAGAATATACAGTTCATGTCTTAGAACCAATTTATCCTGATGAAAGTCTGGATATGAATTTACGTGTTAATGATATGATGCAAAAAAATTACGAAGCTTGGGTTAAGGTTTATGAACAAGTTTATGGTGAAAAATTAGTCTATTCAACTAAACCACAATCAAGTGAAAATAAAAGTAATAAATAACGTACTTGTTTTAAAGGCAAACAATGTGTACAATAAAAGTAAATGAAAGATGATCATAAATTATCAAAGGTAAAACCTACTGTTGACGGAAAGAAGCAACAGTTGAAAACGTTGATAAGTGAACGTGAAGAAGAGATTCAATTCCTTGTCGATGAATTTCGACGTACCTTTCATACAAGTCAACAGTATGAGATGGCTTTCGCTGATATAGATCCTGATGATTATTACGATGCTATTGTTGACCGTTCAATGGAAGAATATGCTGGTGTTGGTGGTGATGACGATATAGAGGATTTTCGTGCTGCTTTTCAAATGTTAGGTGCTGAAGATAAATTTAATCAATGTTGTATTGATTATTATCAAGATGTGCTTGCTGAAACCAAGACGCATATTGCAAATGATAAAAAACTTTTAAGTGTATTACGTGCTGAAATGAGCGACGAATCTGTAGTGCTTGATAAAAAAACAAAACGTAGTAACTTGAATGAACAAGCCCGACTGGAAGAAAGAATTGAATTAAACAGTGCTGAACAAGTAAGAACAGAACAAAAGTTACAAAAACTTTTAAAGTCAAATCAAACAACAATAGAAGACGCAAAAAATAAAGATTAGTTTCGAATTAAAGTGGATTGGTGAGCCGCCAGGGGCTCGAACCCTGGACCGAAAGATTAAGAGTCTTTTGCTCTACCAACTGAGCTAGCGGCCCTCACTATTTTAGAATAACATATTCTTTACTGTACGTCAATTAAAGGCTTTGTTATTTTATTGTACTTCTTGTACTAAGAATAGAATGATGAAATGTTTTTATGTTGTCTTGTGTCGCACTGGAACTTTTTTGTCAAAGATTATTAGTAAAGTAACAGGGGATTGGTTTACACACGCTTCAATTTCTTTTGATGATAATTTGCAAACAATGTATTCATTTGGGCGCTTGTGGGCTTATAATCCGTTGATTGGTGGATTTGTAAAGGAATCCGTGGAATATGGTGTAATGCGCCGTTTTCGCAGTGCAGATACGTTGGTAATGCGTGTGGAGGTTAAAGAAGAAAAGTATAATGAAATTGTTAAATATGTCGAAGCAATGTATGCCGAACGAAAAAAATATAAATATAACTACTGGGGTTTGTTTTTGTCAAAGTGGCGTGTCCGTGTACATTCGCAAAAATCAAAGCGCTTTTATTGTTCGGAATTTGTGAATGATTTGTTAGAACGGTTTAGAATTATTAAGCCGGGTGAGTTTGGTAAAGTAGTGCGTCCGATGGAATTGTTACAACTTGGAGATTGTGGTAAGGGGGAAGTTATTTATCATGGTGCACTTTATCAATTTGTTGCAAAATTACGATGTAATACTTTGAAATAAAACTCTTGCAAAAATATTAAAAGGTGTTTATAATATAAGTTATGAACTTAGTAGAACTTATCGAGAAGGAAAATCAAACCAAAGAAATCACTCCATTTAAGGTTGGTGATACAGTCAAAGTGTATTTTAAAATTGTTGAAGGAAACAAAGAACGTATTCAGGTTTTTGAAGGTTTAGTAATCTCACGTAAAAATGGTGGTATTCGTGAAACATTCACTGTACGTAAAATTAGTTTCGGTGTTGGTGTTGAACGTACATTCCCTGTTTATTCTCCACGTATTGACAAAATTGAAGTTGTTCGTGAAGGTAAAGTACGTCGTGCTAAATTGTACTACATCCGTGATTTGAGTGGTAAAGCTGGTGTTAAGGTTAAAGAAAAAGTTAAAGTTAACGACAAGAAAAAACAAGTACTTACCGAAGATGAAAAAGTTGCTTTGATTGCAGCTAACAAAGCAAAAGCAACAACCAAGAAAAAAGCAGTAGCAAGTAAAACTACAAAAACAACTGCTACAAAAACTGTTGCAAAGAAAGAAGTAGCAACTGAAACTGAAGCAAAATAATTAAGAATGGAATTTATTGTTAATTTTGTTTTACCAATGCTAGTCATCGTTTTAGTGGCTGGCATTTATATTTGGTTTTTGCAATCATTGCGTGATAAGAAAAAGAATACTGAAGTCGCAAAACCAGTTGTGTTACCAAAGACTGCACCAGTTGTACCTTATTTTGAATCAATTTTAGAAACTTTCTATAAGGCTTTAAAATTAGCGTTGCCAGAAAAATATATTATTTATGTAAATGTACCTATTGAAAAATTATTTGAGGCTTCGAAACGTTCAAGTTTACGTATGGTGGGACAATATGCAGATTTTGTTGTATTTACTCCTTCGATGATGCCAATTTTGGTGGTTGATTTATTTGATATGTCAATTGTTAATTTAGACCGTGTGAATAAAATTAAAAATGTTTCAAAAGAAATTTTACGTAATAGTGGTATCCCTGTTTTAGATTATCAATATACTGATAATTGCGATATTGATGATTTACGTCGACGCATTGCTGTTTTGTTAAATCCTTTATCGGTAAGTGCTTAAATTTTTGCAATGTTTAAGTTGACAGTACTAAAACTTTTGTGCTAAACTACAAGTAGTTTGGTCCGCTAGCTCAGTTGGTAGAGCACATCACTTTTAATGATGTTGTCCCGAGTTCGAGCCTCGGGCGGATCACCAGTTGAAACAAATCCAAACTGGTAAAAAGGCGACTTCGGTCGTCTTTTTTTTGTTTGTTGCTTTTTTGAAAAGTGCTTGTTTTTTTCTCTACTAGACTATATGATGAGATCATAACTTATGATAGACTTGACGATTAAAGATCAAACGCAAAAAAGTGTGTTGGAACATCTTGAAAAGACTGAGGAACTGCTGGGCAGGGTTGCTTCTAAGTTATCTGGTTACAAGAAAGATGCTAAGATTTATGCTATGCCAGATCTAGGAATTGCTCAGAATGGAACAAGAATGATGGGTGGTTTTTATACTGGTGCGTGTTATATGTGGAATACCGATGTTCCTTTCATACCAGTTGATGCCACGGTTAATGTTTGTGGAACGGCAGTTTATAAATTAAATCAGAAAATTGCCAATAAAGAATTTGTGGAGCGATTAGATCGGGTAATGAATGACCGCAAAACTTATTTAGATTTTGTAAAGACTTGTTTGCCGAAAGAAGTATTAAGCTCAATAGATATTAATGACGCTTCCAAATTCTATTGGAATTATAACAAAGGTAATCATTTTGTTATTTTAGCGCAATCAAACGGTGGAAATGGTTTAGAGGCTGGGCAATATATGATTGTGCACGCATCGGCGATAGAATTCAAAAAAGATAATCTGAAATCCGGGTTGTATCCGATGAAAGGTAATTGGTTTTATGATTATATCCAAACTGAATATGATGATGAGCATAAACGCTATATCCGATATATTACGGGTAATAAAGCTAAACGCTTTTTTAAGATTGCAGATTATTTGCAAGGGTTTAACAAATTTAGAAATAGATATTTTTGTCAAAAAGTTTTGGGCGACTTAATGGAAAAAGAAATCATTAACATTAGTCATTATGGTATGCCTTCCATTAACTCAGTCTGTATTGGTAGTCAATGGGAGCAACAGGATTTTACGCTTTTGACGGCGCCCGGAAATGATATTTTTTTGGTTCATCCTGAAATAAATACTAAGAACAAAAATAATTTGCAGTTAGATAATAAAACTATAACTTTAACACCGCACGGTTGTGGGGTAAAAATGAATAATCCGCAAGATAAAATTAAATATTTTAATGGTGGAATTCAGATAGGTGATAAATGTTATCGTAGTGGTGAAAGTGTTGATATTGGTGTTGATGTTTCTGTTCGCACTAAAGGAATGACGACTCAAGAATTAAACAATCATATTAAGGATATTTTAACGATTTGTCCTGGGACTGTTTATGGGCGATTAAGTCAGCAGTTCGCCAGAACAAAGTATGGGGATTTTGATTATCAGAAGGAGAGATATGCCGATCGTAATGTTTATGAGACATGCCGAAACAGTTTATAATGCTCGCAAGATTTTTACGGGAAGAGTTGATTGTGAATTGTCCGCCAAGGGAATACAAGATACGTTAAAAAGTTTTTCTTTCAAGAAAGATGATTTTGATGTGTATTATTGTTCACCACTAAAAAGAAGTATAGATACTTTGAAATTAGTCGTTCAAGAAGTGAATAACGTATTAATTGATAAGCGTATAATTGAAATTTCCATTGGTGATTGGGAAGGTAAACAAAAAAGTGACTTTCCGGAAGATTTGCTGCGTGCCTATCGTAATGGATTATACACTCCACCAAGGGCAGAAACAACACAAGAAGTCGATAATAGAGTTATAAGTTTTGTTTGTGAGTTGTTTGAAAAATATGATAATAAAACCAAAATTCTTGTTGTTACTCATAGTGGTGTAATGCGTTCAATTAAAAGAAATTTTGTTAAAGACTATGAAGATATTATGTCTAATAATTTGGACTGTCTTACGCTTGACGAACGTAATTATAATTATTATCTAAATAACAAAAAGAGCGTACATAAAATTGAAAGATGAAATTGAGGTATTTTTTCGATTGTCAAAATAATTGAGACGGTGCTATCATCGTTTTATGATAAAAAATAAATTAAAGATTGTCGCCGCCACAACCAATGCTGGTAAGTTAAGAGAAATTCGTGAAATATTGTCTGATTATGATGTTGTGAGTGCGAGTGATGTTGGTTTTATGGATGATGTAGAGGAGACGGGTACTACTTTTATGGAAAATGCTTTATTGAAGGCACGAACGGTGTGTAAGGCCGTAGGATTGCCTGTATTAGGTGACGACAGTGGTTTATGTGTTGATGCACTAAACGGAGAGCCTGGCATTTATTCAGCGCGTTATTCGGGGAAAGGGATGGTTGAGAACCGTCAATTGCTGTTGAAAAATTTGCAAGGCAAATCAAATCGTGCTGCACATTTTACTTGCGCAATGGCTTTGGTTTTTCCTGATGGAAGAGAATATACAGTTGCAGGTCACACATATGGAATTATCGCCACGGAAGAACAGGGTGGTGCAAATGGTTTTGGTTATGACTGTTTGTTCGTAAGTGATGATTTAGGTAAACCATTCTCAATGGCGACGGCAGAAGAAAAAAACGCGGTCTCTCATCGAGGACGCGCGTTGCGAAATTTATTAAATAAATTACAAAATATTTAATTATTTTTATTTAACACTTCTTCAATAATAAAACGGGGACGTTGTTTGGTTTCAATGTATGTCTTGCCAAGATAGAAACCGATGATACCAAGTGCTAACAAGATTAAACTAGTGAACCAGCACATTCCGGACAAAAGCACCCACATAAAATGTAAATTGATTACATACATCAAAGTGATTGTTGTGGCTAATGCACTTACCCCTAATAATTGCATCCAAAAGCCAAGCCAAAAAATCATTGTTAGTGGTTTTGAACTGCAAGATGTAATGCCATTTAACGCAAAGGCAATCATTTTAGGTAATGGATATTTGCTTTCACCAGCTTGGCGTTCAGCACGTGGATAGGGAACTTTAGCAGTTTTAAAACCAAGTTGGGGAACAATTCCACGTAAGAACATATTTGATTCTTGATATTGAAATAATGCATCTACGGCTGTTTTACTCATTAAACGGAAGTCAGCATGGTCGTAAACAATTTCAACACCCATTTTCATCATTAGTTTGTAAAAAGCATGAGCTGTCATACGTTTGAACATTGTGTCTTTTTTGCGGGCGCAGCGAACTCCGTAAACAATTTCAGCACCTTTTAAATATTCTTCTAGCATTTTATCAATTGCGTTAATATCATCTTGTAGGTCAGCATCAATCGTAATTGTAACGTCAGCATTTTGCTTTGCAATGTTTAAACCAGCCATTAGTGCATTTTGATGCCCACGATTGTGTGCTAATTTTACGCCACTGAATAAACTATTTTCTGTATGTAATTTTGTAATAATTTCGTAAGTTTTATCTTTTGAACCATCATCAACAAACATTACACGACTATTATCAGTAATGATTTTGTTGGCAATTAAAGTATTCATTTTTGCTTCTAATTTTTTTGCTGTGTCTTCCAAAACAGGTTCTTCGTTGTAACATGGTACAACTACATATAAAATAGGTGTTCCTTTGTTCATAATTTCAAATATATAACATAGGGAAACTAATGTCAATTTTTTTAGTTTTTTACAGTTTATTTTTTGATTAAAAGGATGAGCTCATAATGCCAATAATAAAAATTATGAATTTTTTTATAGTTGTAAGTGCTTGTTGTTATATCACCAGTATATGGTTCGTAATATTGTGGTAGTAGACCATTGTTGGCAATTTCTTGCTTATAAGTGGATAAATTGGTAATGATAAAATCACTAGTTTGTTTTATAATATAATCTTCAAATGCATTAAACATTTGTGGAAAGTGATTTTTTTTAAAAGTATTATTTACAAAATAATAATTATTTGGATTTTTTTTTGCGGTATTGTAAAAACCAAAGTCAATGATTTTGTAACAAAACAAAGATGTTTCCGTATTGTTTGTTTTTTCGTAGTCTTTTATTATATCAGCAATAACAAGTGGGGCGTAGTCGTTTTTATCCTTTCCCAATTCGTAAGTATAAATCGAACAAGGAATTGATAATAATAAACACAAGATTGCGATGCTAGTAAAAATCCATTTGCGATATTTGGGTAATTTTATTTTTATGCTGAATAAATTTAGAATTTCTGTTATGCCTAAAATAGAGTAGGGTATGAGTCCGATATAGTAGTATGAAATTTTTTTAGATGAATAAACTAATAAGAAGAGATTGATTAAAAAAGCAATAAGTAATAACCATCCACTTCTTTCGTGCCAATAGCGAACAGTAAAATGAATAACACCCCATAATATTAAAATTAATACAATTGGTCCGATACAGAAAAAATAACCAAAACTACTTAATATAACTAAGCCATCATTTGTTCCATAGGCAGTAAGGTTAATGTAGAAATAAACATAAAATAAATCATCAAGTGCGTTATGAACTGTATAGAAGGCGAGAATTGGTGCTGAAATAATTAGAACTCCGGCAATAAAGCAAAGAATATTAAAAATAAGTGTGCGATATTGACGACGTCTTAAACTGAGAATAAACCAAATTATCATTGGAGCTAAAGCAAAATAAAAGAGAGTGTATTTTACCCAAAGCATAATACCAAAACATAATCCTAGACATAAAGAACGTAACCAATTCCATTGTCGTTTTTCAAGAATGTATTCAAGCCAGCAAAACAAAAAATATGCATAAATTGGTAACATAAATTCTTCAACGGTCGCTGCACTGCGTGTACGACACCATGACGTAAAAATTGCAAAAGCTAAAATAGGTAGAGCGAGTAGAGCGTAAAAAGTGTTTAAGCGTTTATTACAGATTCGAAAAGCGAAAAAGAAAAACAAACTCATTGAAAGAATTTCAATAAATAACATTACAATACCAGGATTTTGAAATAAGCAACAAAAAGCTGTAACAAAGTAAACAATAGGTCCTTTCTGCTCGAATAAATCACGGTAAGGAATTTTGCCATGAACTAAACCATTACCCATAGTCATAAACCATTGATAATCATGGTCAGAATTAAATTTATAAATTGGTGAATTAAATCCAAGTAAAAGAAAAAATGCAGTTGAAATTAGCAAGCATACAAAATAAATTCTCCATAAAAATAGAGATGTTTTCTTTGATTGATTCATTTAAAAATCTCCTTGTGTAGGGTATAACATTTTTGCAGTTTAAATCAAATGTTTTTGATAATAAACCTTTTTGTGTGATATAATAAATATAAATTATTTTCTTATTAATAAAATAAAATCTAAGTACTCATAACGGAAGTAATCAACTTTGCGATAATGAAAAGTGCAGTCGGTAATATCTTCGGTATAAGGTTTATAGTATTGTGTAAGAAGATCTTCATCTTGCCATAGTTTTAATTTGGTAATAACAAAATCACAGGTTTGATTGGTAATACACTCTTCAAAAGAAATGTAAAGTTCTGGAAGTTGTTTATATCTAAATACATTTCTTGCAAAATAGTAATTATTTGGGATTTTATGTGCGGCATTATAGAATCCGTAATCAAATATTTTGTAGCAGAGTATTGTGCTATCAACATTGTTTATTTTTTCATATTCGTTTATAATTTCAGCGACAGCTAGTGGAACATATTCGTTTTTGTCACGTCCTAATTCATAGGTTAAAATTGAAAAAGGTACGCAAAGAACTAGACAGCTGATGAAGACGCATGTGAATACTATTTGTTTTTTTAACTTATTAAAATATTTACTTGACCATTCTATGATGTAAATTAATCCCAGAATGCTATACGGAATTAGTCCGTTATAATAATAGCCGATTCTACTGCAAGAATATACTAGTAAAATAAAATTAATCAAAAAAGCAGTAAGGAGCAGTCTTCCGTTAGAATTATGCCAGTTTTTAATGCTAAATTTGATTACACCAAAAAGGATTAGAATGATAAAAATTGGTCCAATAATGGTACTTAATTTAAAATTAACCCATAAATCATCTTTTGTAGTTTTAGCGTATGCTGTAAGGTTGATGTAAAAATAAACATAAAACAAATCATCAAGAGCATTTTGTGATAGGTAAAAAATAATAATTGGTGTGGTGATGATTAAAGCCCCAATTAACATACAAACTAAATTTATAATCAATCTACGATATTGGCGACGACGTAGGCTGATAAAAAACCAAACCAATAAAGGAAAAAAGACAAAATATAAAAGTGTATACTTAATCCAAATCAATGCACCGAAACATAAACCAAGACATAAAGAACGTAACCAATTCCATTGTTTTTTTTCTTCAAGAAATTCAAGCCAAACTAAAAGAAAATATGTATAGATTGGTAAGCAAAATTCTTCCATGGTCGACGCACTGCGAAGGTGTCCCCATGACGTAAAAATTGCAAAAGCTAAAATAGGTAGAGCAAGTAGTGCGTAGAAAGTGTTTAAACGTTTATTACAGATTTGAAAAGCGAAAAATAAAAACAAACTCATTGAAAGAATTTCAATAAATAACATTACAATACCAGGATTTTGAAATAAGCAACAAAAAGCTGTAACAAAGTAAACAATAGGTCCTTTCTGTTCGAATAAATCACGGTAAGGGATTTTGCCATGAACTAAACCATTACCCATAGTCATAAACCATTGATAATCATGGTCAGAATTAAATTTATAAATTGGTGAATTAAATCCAAACAAGAAAAAAAAGATTGTGGAAATAAGTAAACAAATGCCATAAACTATCCACTGATTTAGTTGTTTAGGTTGATTATTCATAATGATTATTCCTTTTGTAGCGTTGTTTTATTTGTTGATTTAAAAATAAATATTTTACGAGTAATATAATTATATATAAGAACGATAATTGTAAAAAATATTTTAAGAAGCCATTCATTGATACCTAAAATATTGTAACCAAAATACATTCCTATAATATGAATTAATAATCCACCCAAAGAAAGAATGGTGAATAAAATAAAGCCTTTGGTTGATTTTGAGTTTCCTTTGTCTTGGAAGACAAAAATAATTGAGAAGATATAGTTAAAGATTAAACCAACAATAAAACCAATTGCTGTTCCTACTATAGTGGCAATTGTGGATGGCGCACCGCCCCAAATCCAGACATTATAGAAGTGAGGGTAGAGGCTTGGTTCAAAACAATATAATGTAATGCCCATAGCTAAAAAATCAAAAACTGTAGCTAAGCCACCAACAATTAAGAAACGGATAATTTCGGCAAGTTGTGGGTATTTTCCTGTAAACTTTTGTATTAATTTTTTCATTATGACATTATATGGAGAAATGATGAAAAATAGCAAGAAAAAACACTAAAAAATTTTTCGACAAAAAACAAAAAATATTTTAAAAAAACCCTTGACACGGCGTTTTTTATTAGGTATAGTAGTCTTACTGTTTGCGACGAGCT